>JARBAV010000291.1 GCA_029237515.1 Nitrososphaerales archaeon | reverse complement strand
TTGCCATCATCCTTGTTATCATCGTCATCATCATCATCATCATCATCATCGTCATTGCTAGCACTCCTAGTATCATCCATTCTGCTAGTGCTAATCAAATGGACATTAGAAATTGATTCGATACAACCATCATCAGCCTGCATAACATTTGATGCAACTTTTTCATCTAATGAATCAAGACTGGGTGTAGTATGCTTAGTAATGGCGACATCAAAGGTTCTTTCTAAACCACCGCTGCTATTTTGATACCAGACACACGGATGACCCATACATGCAGCTATTAAACATACATCTTCGTTGCCGGTCTCGCATTGGATATCTAATTTTCGGTCATCATCACTGTTAGAAGTCGTTGCTAGTGCATTCCCGAATGCACCAAATAGTGCCAATTGTGCAAGGATTCCAAATACCCCAATTACCATTAGTATTGAACGTCGTCGATGAGTTAAGAATCCGATAGATGCCTTATTGTCGAACATGACGAAATAAATTGTGAATATTTGTGTATTATTAGATTTGACATATTCATCTTTATGATTGCCAAGTCATATTTTTAATGCTTTATGGCACGGTGAATAGTACTTGACAAAACTCTACAATAAGCAGATTGGAATCTCAAAACAGCTCGTACAGCCCTTTCAATTCAACCCAATTTTAGGCAGTATCCTCAATTAAATAGTAAGCAAACTTGCTCTTACTTTTTCTCCAAGAGCAAGCATGCTATTATCTCGCTATGAAACTTCTGATGTGAATAATCTAACAATGTTGAATTGTCTGCTTCCAATTCAGTACACTCGGTCCATTTACCTTTTTTTAGGCAAAAAAACTCTTTCTTGACTGTGGAGAACATATTGGTCAAAATTGTGAGTGATTCTTGATGATAGACTCTATAGTCCAGTTGCTTTACAATTAATCTACCATAAGGAACTGTAAGGATTAATGTCCCTTTATCTTTTAGTACTCGCCAAATTTCATTCATTGCAACTGCATCGCCATTTATTCCACAACTAAGAACTTTGTGTTTGGGAGCTATAATACCATGATCAAACCCGATATGTTCCATAGAGCTGAGGCATATTACCTGATCAAATGTTTTACTCTTAAAACCGATATTCATTGCGTCCATCAATATCAATGGGAAACCTTGACTACCTATTTCATTGACTATGTCAATACCGATGATTTCCCATCGGCTTCGACTTAAATTTGAGATCTTACTAGAGAAAGCTAAGGTTGAGCAACCCACATCCAAAATTTTTGCCTTGATGCCCAGGGATATCAAATTTCTCAGCACAAATTCATACTCTGCGTATCTATCAGGGGTCATACCTTCAAACACGTCTCTAGTATGTAACTCGCTGTCTTTTTCGGAATTATGGTATACAGAGTACAAAGGGATGGAGATTCCTGTTCTCGTGTCCCTTCTATACTTCACAACATGAACTTGTCCCCGTTGCTGAAGATTATTGATTGCCTTAGAGATCGTAAATTTAGATTCAGTCGATATCATTCTATAAATTGAATATCTATCCAAAGGGATGGATCTTAGAAGACTGAGTACCTTCTGTTCAATATCCAATTTTAATAGGCATTAAGGATCCAAATGATATTAGAGTTTAAGTGATTAAGTAATGTGCGAGGACTCATTGTGAGCGAAGGATGACGAGCAAGCAGGAAACTTTTTAGAATTCTTCATGGTATCCGAGTCAGAGCTTGATGGATAGAAGATGGAAATAATTTCTTCTTTCCTCAATACAAAATCTATAGATGTTGCTCAAAAGGAAGCTATTATAAGTTTATTCGGGCGCTATAACTGGGGAGTACTAGAACATGATAAGTTCAAATTCATCAAACTATATTCAGGTGAAAATTTCGACCAGAAGATAATAGTTGTAACGTTAGGACCAACACCATGCGCTATTCAACTATTGTAATGGTGTCCTTAAATGCCATTCTATATCCGAGCTTAACGGTCATATTGTGAATGAACTCATAATTCTTCTAATTGTTCTTTGATTTCAAAAAATCGCTTGGTAAAGACCTTCTTATCCTTGATTTGCTGCCTCCACTTGAAAAACATGGCAAAACTGGGATCCAATAATCCAGAATATTATTGAAACCGATCTAAATAAAAAACTATAATATAGGTCTATTACTGCAAATTAAGGAAGTACATACATTAGTAATCTACGACTGGATATAGTCGGTGATATTCTGCCAAATATGTATTATACACATTACAACGTAGCATATTTATATTACGAGGGGTGAACTCATTGGATTACACTTATGCTCAGCGAATTTGTCATTTCAAAACGTTTTGTGTATTGGATACACACTTTGCAAATATCTACATTAGAATTATCTTGAGTGTATCAAATTCTTGACCAATCAAAACAAGAAATACGTAATTGGAATTTGTGTCATACTTCTATTTTCATTTCTATTGCTACTTGTCCCTGATTTAATCGGACTTCAAATATCCTTACAATTAAGGCTGATTGCTCTAGTTTTACTGTGCGTATACGTAGTTCTCTCCTTTGAAATGGTTCATAGAACTACTATTGCTCTTTTTGGGGCAGTAGTCACTATTGCAATCGCTATCGTTGCCGGGAATTTTCAAACGATCGATGGCTTCGAGGAAATCTTAGGTTATATCGACTTTAACACCATAGGACTTTTGTTGGGGATGATGGTGATTGTAGCCATCATGTCCAACACTGGTATTTTCCAATTTGTAGGCATCAAAGCAATAAAGGCTTCGAAAGGGAATCTTTGGAAATTAATGTTATTGTTCTGTGTTCTTACTGCTACGATATCAATGTTCATCGACAATGTAACCACTGTTCTTTTGATGGTACCGGTAACTATTTCAGTATTTAGATCCATTAAGCTATCTCCTATTCCTTTTATAATAGCAATGGTACTCGCCTCTAATGTAGGGGGAGCTGCTACTCTAATAGGTGATCCCCCTAATATTATGATTGGATCCGCTGCAGATATTGATTTCAATGCTTTTATCATACACATGGGTCCAACAGTAGCCATTTCATTTTGCGTATCTCTACTTTTGCTTAAGTACTTGTTTAGAAATGATTTAAAATCTAATATCGATGATCGCGACGGTATTATGAAAGAGAATGAGGGTGCTTATCTAAAGGATATCGAGACTTTGAAGAAATCACTTGGGGTACTCATAGGTGTCATTGTACTTTTTGCTTTTCACGGGATCCTTAACCTTGAACCCTCAATTATTGCCTTGGGTGGAGCAGCGTTTCTCCTTATAATAACTAGACTTCCTCCAGAACAAGTGCTACATGAAGTGGGTTGGACAACATTATTATTTTTTACAGGTTTGTTTATTATTGTAGGCTTCGCCCAACAATCTGGTTTGATAACTTTACTTTCAAATTTCGCAATTAATATAACAAATGGAGATCCCTGGTCTACATTTCTGATAGTAGTATGGTTGTCAGCATTTTCCAGTGCGTTCATCGATAATATTCCATTTACCGCTACAATGATACCAGTGATTGATTCACTTAACGATAATCCGTCTATTGCTTCTACGTTCGACTCTTTTCAAATAAGTCCGTTGTGGTGGGCATTGTCCTTGGGGGCAAACTTTGGTGGTAACGGGACATTAATTGGTTCTAGTGCAGCGATCATAGCAGTAGGGTTAGCTGAAAAGCTCCATTATGGAATCACCTTTAATCGATTCATTAAGGTTGGATTTCCGTTTATGGTACTTACCGTGTTAGCTGGTACTGTAGTGTTACTTGTCGACACCCTAATCAGAATATGAATCATGTCCGGCAGTCCAATTTAAGATATGTAGTCAAAAACTTCAATCTTCTATTCGCATAATAGAATTTTTGAACAAACAAAATTATCTTATTATCCGAATCGTTATTTCATGCCCATATATCAATATCTCAAAGTTTGACCTTATCTGTTAATCCAAAAGTGAAATGCAGGAAAGTGTTTCATAAATGGCTAAATTGTATGAGGTATTACCATCGTAAGTAATACGTAATCTACATTTTCAAGAATGATATTTTTATAGAACTTCGGGCAGAGAATAGTTATTAAATGGACGAGAATAAATCAAACACGATATCTGTTAAACGCATTCTCGTAGCAACGGACGGATCAGCCTCCTCAATTCGAGCTGCTAATATTGCAATCCATCTTTGCAAGCTGGAAAAAGCAGAGTTAGTGATTTTGCATGTGTTGCCGGATATTAAGCAAGGAGGTGTAATAGGTTTACGTGCAAAATACGGTGATCTAAAAATGGTATCAGCATTCTTGCAGGCTAAGACAAAGGAAGCGAACAAATGGATGTCACCCATTCAAAAAAACGCAGAGAAAAGCGGAGTTAAAAGTAAGATTGAGATATTAGAAAATAAAGGAACATCAATAGTAGGCATAATAACTAGGTACGCACAAAAGAACCAAATAGACCTCATTGCTGTTGGGACTAGGGGGTTATCGAAGTTTAAACGCCTCCTAGTCGGAAGCGTAACCTCTGCGATTTCTAGACATTCTCATTGCCCAGTACTGCTAGTGAAATAAGTAAGGCACCCTCTCAAGCTTCAAGTATCGCAAATTTGAAGCCAAACACAAACCCGACGTAATCTAGCACGCCCTTCTGAAAAACTACCACCAACTGAGACACAATATTCTTAGTCTCATAACCGAATCTTCCTAGTGTATATGCGTGAAATAACTCGTCAGGCTGAATGAACAGAGGCATTTTTACCTTTCCAAAGCCCTTCTGTTCACGCATATAATTTAGCATTTTCATGACGAGTT
>JARBAV010000290.1 GCA_029237515.1 Nitrososphaerales archaeon | reverse complement strand
CTATTACGAATTCAACCCTGAGCACAAAGCTTTATCAAGCAAAACGTCGATATTAATTGTAGTGGAGAAAAGTTACAATTTAGAAGGATCCATGGACGAAATATTAAGGGAACTAGACGCCGAAAAGGCGCAGATAACTGTTTCAACTGAGATCAGAAGATTCAACAAACCTGTGACAATCGTGCAAGGTTTGCAGGAAAACAAGGATGCCTTATCGATAACTAAGAATCTGAAGAATAAAATTGGAACCGGAGGTACATTTAAGGAGGGGAAAATAATGTTGCAGGGAAACCACAAAGGCGAAGTAGCCAAACTGCTTATAGCATATGGCTTTGATGAAAAAATTATAGCAATCAGGTAGCCAATGAGTTAAGCCGTGGGAAAACTAATCCCTCCAATTTATTCTCATTGTATATCGGCATGGAGATGTTTATGATTGAGTTACAGGCCTCTGCATAGTCTATGCGCAAATAATCAGACTGTGTTGAATTATTGCATTTTTTTCGCTCTTGATGCCCTTTAGTTATCAAAAGGGATCCTAAGAAATAAAACTGACTGATTAGTCATGTTTATTTTTTATCCCTCCTAGTGTAGTATGGAAATGACTGGATTACATCCCGATCAACAACAACTCGTACAAGGACGCTACCCACGTTCGCCGACCTCGGTATCTCCTCAAAGTAAGCCCATATTGTCACTAGATGGTTTTCTAATAGGACATATAGTGACAAAGTTGAACGGCAAAGTTACGATCGTCAATGGTAAAGGGGATCAATTCATTTTGCCTGACTGCAGAATAATAATTTCATCTGATAAGAGTTTAATGAATAGCTTCGTTGTGGACATTGAATATCATGAACTTTCAAAATACCGAACAATTGAATACCAACCTGGAAATAAAGGAGGTACTTGATGACTCTTATCTGAGCCGCGACTTCTAACATTGACCTAGAATCTTTTATGCGGCAATTGGATCTGAATTATTGCTATTCATGCTGCATGATGATATCAAGCTATTATAAATTTCATTTAATTACCTTTGTAGCTAGTATAAACACTATGCGATTCTGCCTCGAAGTATGGGGAACTGATTACAACAAAATCAAAGAGACATGCATTCTCGCCGAAAAGTTGGGCTATTACGGATTCTATTACGGGGAGGCCCTAGCTCACATAGACCTAGATTGCTGGACAGTAATATCCAGCTTGATAGCTCTTACCAATAAGATAAAGTTGGGACCAATAATTACTTATTTGTACCCGCAATACAGAAGTATAGCATTACTAGCCAAACAGGCGGTTACTTTTCAAGAGATATCTGATGGAAGATTGGAGTTCAGAACTGGAGCAGGTGCCACCCCTCAATATGCAGTACAATGGTGGCACCCTTATGGAATAGATTATCCCAAAGAATTTGTGAGGATATCCATGTTAAGAGAAGGCATAGAGGTTCTCAAAGCGTTATGGAATCAATACGATAAAGATAGTAATGCTCCATCTTCCACACATTCTTCTATCTTCTATGATGGTAAATTCTATAGGATAAATGGAGCCTCTCCCTTCGAATTAAATACTGGTCCTAGATTCACGAAAACAAAGATCCCTATCACAATATCGGCAAAGAAAAGCTTAATGTTGTATCTTGCAGTAAAATTTGCTGACATATGGGAGGCCTCTTATCTTACACCGCAGGAATTTGAGGTACTAAATTTCGAATTTGAAAGAATCAATCAGGAAATGGTTAAGGGTGCCAACAAGACCAATGTGCATCCCGATACAATTAGATCTGGTACTTCTAAATCTATAGAGCTAGACGTGATTATTGCTGATTCTGAATCGGAATTGGAATATAAGAAAAAGTTGTTCAACATGGAGAGAGGTCCTGCCTCATATAGTCAAATTCTAAAACGTGGTTTGATAGGCACACCAGAAAAAGTGGCAACACGAGTCAAGGAATACGCGGATAAAGGGATCAACCAATTTCTACTAGCTTTTCAAGACCCTTTTGATCTAGGAGCACTAGAAGTGTTCGCTGATGCAGTAAAGGGAATTTGAAGTTTTCAAATAACTATGAACTCTACCTCCAAAACTGGAAAGAAGGAAAGTTCAAGGCAAATTCTGTGATTGTCAGAATTAATGTATATCTATTCTACAAGGGAATTGTTATGAAAGCAGATTGCTTATCCCTCTAATGTGTACTTCATGCTCCTTTGGAGGTATTTCGATATTCATGGTTAGTACCATTCCATTGTCGTTCATTGTAGTTTTATCAAGGGATAGTTCTTTGCCGTCCAGGATTATAGATAGAGGATTCTGACTACCGGAATATTCGTTAGAAGCGACCTTGATAGTCAAGGGACCACCATCTGGGTTATAATGCTTTACTCCAAATAACATACTGTCACTTGCATTATCATACTTTAGGTCGCTAATGGCAACTGGCCCTTCAAGATCATATCGTACCACTTTTTTATCACTTATTATTAATTTGCTCATTTGAGGATTCATAACAACACCTGCACAACTATAATACATTATTTGAGATTTACTGGAAGGATCTGGGATTGCAGTAAAGGCCATCTCCTGACCAGGCTCCAAGGCTTTAATCACAGTACTCTTTACAGAATCGACCTGCTTCCTGTTCTGGTCATGGGCGGATGCATATACAGCAACATCCCGCAGCTCAAATGGACCTGAGTTTTTGACGGTTCCGACAAGCGCAGCATTTTCTCCGTACGGAATATTGGTATAGTTCAAAATGACTAGACCGTCGTAGTTTGGAGTGGACAGTTTCTCGAAATCAATGACATATGGTTTTCCAATTCCTGTTAAGGTAGTCTGGTTTTCCGGATCTGCCGACTTGACTGAAAACTTGAAAGGCGAAACACTATAAGGATAGAGAACTCTACTATAGGGAACAGTTTCTTCCGTTACCGTAGTTTCTGTTGCGTCCTTTGTTGTTGTTGTCGTTGTTACGTCTACTCCGAGTTTGACTCCTAACGGTATACCACCGGTGTTATGAACTACTCCCATCAATTTTATCTCACCGTCGTCGCCCCTGAAGGGGGATTTGACATCAATCTCCACTACCTTGGTGTCATTCTCTGTGAAGGCATTTGCATACGGGAACGATATCACCGTTGTCATGATAATAAAGGATAACAAGATTATCGGTATTGTTAGAGCAATTGGCATGTCCTCTATCCTCTTCATGTTTCCTCCTCTTGAAGCAAACGATACCATCGATACTCCCAACATTATCATACGTCCAAATAATTTCGCTTGTGCAGATTCAACCATAGTATGAAACTGGTACACG
>JARBAV010000289.1 GCA_029237515.1 Nitrososphaerales archaeon | reverse complement strand
TCAGAGGGGTTCAGGCTAACTCCGCATGAATTGCATCTTCCGCTAAAAGGTCTTAATACGTCCTTGACAGATTTCATATTGATAATTCTATTAATTCTCCCGCCACATTTTTCACAAATTATCTCTATTGAAGGGAATGACATTAAGAGCTACTTGTATCTTCAGATCCCTGAATATGAAAGGATTTGTAAATTATCTTAGACTCTTTGCTATGGTTACGCTAAATGAAAATACTTGCTACCTAAAAGGAGCGATCCTGAACGACTTGCAAATGAAAGAAAGATTAAATAACAAAACTTGGTCTATAATTGTTCTTGCCTTTAGATCCTGTTTGTGGGATAGAGCTATCAGAAGAGCTTGCAATCCCATTGAATTATCATGGCAAAGAATACTTTTTCTGTTGTGAGGGGTGTAAGGGGATCTTTACAAGGAAACCGAAAAAGTATTCAGGACGGAAGGCTTGAATTCTCTATATTTTATGGGTATGATTCTCAGATTCAGCAATAATTGTGAATTTTCATGAAGGCAGTTTTTGTAGCTTCTCCTGAAGGGGTGGTTGTAAAGGATGTTCCCGCACCACATCCAAAAGAAGACGAAATTGTTGTCCGAATGAAGGTATGTGGCTTATGCGGCTCCGATCTAGAAAAGACCAAAATTTCATACGGAATGGGCTCGACCAAATTGGGTCATGAACCAGTAGGCGAAATAATTAAGGTAGGTAACAATGTAACCGGCTTCAGAGAATTGGAACGAGTCTTTACACATCACCATGTTCCATGCTATTCATGCTACTACTGCTCGCATAACTCCGAAACTATGTGTGATTCGTATCAATTAAACAACTTGGAACCATGTGGTTTATCTGAAGAATTTCTTGTCTCTTCCATGCACCTCAAACGAGGAGGAGTTCTCAAACTACCAAAATCTGTAAGTGATGAAGAGGCTTCATTGATTGAACCTTTGGCGTGTTGTATCAGAGCCCTCACCAAATGTGATCTAAAGAATATGGAATACATCGTGATCTTGGGAGCTGGACCAGTAGGGATAATGAATGCTCTCTTAGCTAGGGATGCGGGAGTCAGTAAGGTATTTCTGATTGATCCTAATGAATTTAGGCTGGATTTCAGCAAAAAGATGGGGTTTGAAGTTTTACACCCTCTAAATGACGAGGAGAAAATGAGGAGCCTTAAAGGTGTACTTTCTGGCAGAGGGGCCGACCTTGTTGTCATTGCAACCAGCAATCAAAAGGCATTTACTCAGTCATTAAAAATAGTGAGAAAGGGGGGGTCAATTATTCTTTTTGGCGTTCCTGCAAAATCATCCTTAGCAGAGGTTGATCTTTCATTACTGTACGCCAACGAGATTTCGATCCTGTCATCATACGCGGCAACCGAGAGAGAAACTAATCAAGCATTAGAGATACTAAGTAATAAGCACTTGAATTTTGGAAGCCTAATAACACATCAGTTTGAGCTGGAAGACTCTAAATCGGCTTTTAGGTGCGCCCACGATGCACTTGATACTATGAAGGTCGTCATATTCAATCAGAAAAAGAAATAATAGTGTCTAATCTTCGTTTTGTACAGGGTGTAAGAGTCATGAATTGGGGTATGAAAAACAGGCTTTCTCAAATTATGGGTCGTCATGACGACGGGCGATGTGTGATGCTCGCAGTAGATCACGGTTATTTTTTGGGTCCGACGGAAGGGTTAGAGAACCCTAGAGAAGTTATTAGTCCTTTGTTGCCATTTACTGATTCAATAATGCTGACCAGAGGCATTCTTAGAACATCTGTCCGCCCAGAATCTTGCGTCCCGGTGGTTCTACGGGTTTCCGGAGGAAGCAGCATAATTGGGGAAGACCTTTCCAAGGAGGCGGTAATCGCAAGTATCGAAGATGCCATCAGGCTCAACGCAAGTTGTCTTGCCGTATCTGTTTTCATTGGTAGCAAATATGAACATCAAACTTTAACTAATCTAGCAAGATTAGTCGACGAGGGTGAAAGGTACGGCATCCCAATTCTTGCGGTTACAGCAGTAGGAAGAGAAATGGCTCGTGATTCAAGATATTTAGGCCTCTCCTGTAGAATCGCCGCAGAGTTTGGAGCTCACATTGTGAAGACTTATTATTGCAATGACTTTGATACAGTAGTACGGTCCTGTCCGGTACCATTGGTTATTGCCGGAGGTAAAAAACTCGATGAAAAAGATGCTTTGAAGCTTGCACATGATGCAATTTCGTCTGGAGCTTCCGGAGTAGACATGGGTAGAAATATTTGGCAATCAAAAACTCCGGTCTCTATGATTAAGGCAGTGAGATCGATTGTTCATGAAGGTCTGGATGTTGAGGGAGCGTGTAGTACCTTCATTCATCAGCCAACTAAAGCAAACGTGACAACCAAACTCCAAAAGTGAATTGTTTGACTTTTGGCTTTAGAATAACACTTATAAATTATACTTAGCATCTGGTCAGATACATAATTTGAAATATGTTGTTGAGGAATTCATGCTTGTATGATGAAAGGAAAATAACGAAGGCAGATTATTTGGTTCCGTTTTGTTTGATGTGTTGTGGAGGAAAGTTGATATTGTGATAAGGATGAAGGGAGCGGAAGCCCTGATGCGGTCTCTGGAAAAAGAAGGAGTTGACATTGTTTTTGGTCTCCCAGGAGGAGCAAATCTTCCCATATACGACGCACTGGTAGATGCAAAGATTCGGCACATTCTTGTCAGACATGAGCAATCTGCTGCTCACATGGCAGACGGCTATGCTAGAATAAAGAGAAAGGCAGGTGTTTGCTTTGCAACATCGGGCCCTGGTGCAAC
>JARBAV010000288.1 GCA_029237515.1 Nitrososphaerales archaeon | reverse complement strand
TCGCCATTTTCAGGATTCTGAGCCACGGTAATGCAGTGAAATTCCAACGCAAGACGTTGGCTAATCATTGAATAATTACATTGTAATTTCCTGCCTTACATCTTAGGTCTAACTATCTGGACGGGACGAAGTAATTAGATAGTATTATGGTAATGACTATTCCTGCCTTACATCTTAGGAACTAGACCAACAATTTGAAGTGTCAGTAATCGTGGCGGTGGCAATCACCGTAATACTTGTCGTGATGACCGAGACTATGACATGATGTATTCGTAATGACATTCTGTCGAGAGGATTTTTAGTTCCTATTTGATGAATAACTTTTATCGATCCCATTGATTTGTACTAGGGTCTCAACTTCTGATCCGCCCTTCACCATTTCCCCTTTGATATATCCAATATCCTGCGCAAAGTATTTGTTTTCCACAATGTCAGGCTCCAGAGGATTGATATCTTTGGTTTTGATAACATTCGAGAAACAGCCGTAAGGTACGCAGACTTTTTCATTCAGACTGAGTATCGTGCCTTTGTCTTCAGCGACATCTTTGGCTACCTCTTGATCGTATGTATCGCCGTTCCTTGGCATCGCCTCCATGATTATCCCAGGCATGGCTCCTTTCTTGCCCCCCTCCCAAGAGCCATCATGGCTACCATCTTCAGTAAGATCGGTTGTATATTCTCCCATGTACCATACATTTCCATTATCGTCTTGTGCAAACCAGTCATCTGTTGATTCTTCAAGTTCATTTTTTACATAAGCGTCATCGTGAATTACACGTGTGCTTATTCCGAGTATCTCTTTTGTATCGTTGCTCACTACGAATACATCTCGTGTAGGCTCACCATCCTCACTCGTTCCATTGTAGATCATGGTAGTCCCTGGCTCTAAGGGGAAGTACTTATTGTCTATTTTTAAGGGATTTTGAAAGAGTGTTTCGTTGAACTCCATCGTTATAGATTGTGCATTTATTTGTAATGTAATAGAACTCCAAATCATCAATGCTACAAATATAGCAGATATTACAAAAAACACGAATTCCTTATTGTTTGTTCGGGTCTCCATGATAGGAAAAGTAAATTGCGTAACTAAAAAGAAATTTGATACAAACATGTCAATAAATACCTTGTAATAAGAGGAGAAGATATTGATCGATTACATTCTTGTACCACTAAATTATTTTTAGAAGAATTATTTTGAAAAATTTTGAAAAATAATACTGCGAGTATAGAGATTGACTATTCAATGAGAACAGTTTAGTTTCAATTTGAGAAATTAGGTTAAATACAATAGATGATGTCCGTTAGCAACGGTTTTAGTAAATACTATATGCTGCGAATAAATAATGACATAATACTCATTCATCTACCACCGCAAAACAATATGTAAAAAAAAGAATGTGAGTTCCTATACTGCTAAGTATATAAATACACAGGGATTCTAGCAGGTATCTTCTTGATCATTCACGTCAATATCTCCCGGCTCATCATCATCTTCGTCAACTTCTTGTTCATTTTCGCCTTTATCATCTGCTTCGTTGCATGTTATCCCTGTTATATTCTGTGTTCCAGTCACGTTCCCTTGAGAGGATGCTGTCTCTTGGGCATATATCATCTTCATAATAGTACCAATAGATAGTATTGATGCTGTTGCTGTTATAATTACGGCGATGAGACTAAATCCCAATGCTGATTTTGTATTCATGTTGAGTTAGTGAGTTACAAGAGTTAATAAGAAATTTGATACAACCATATCGTTCAGTTAAAAATTATATTAAGGAAAAACGTCAGTTGTCTACATATTTGTACCACAATATATTATAAACAGGCACAGTAAATTGCAAAAGGAAATATTGTATATACGCAATAGGGTCTATCATATTGCTAATTACTATTTTAGGATTATATTTTGGGAGGTTCCTTGGAAATGGATGAGGTTGAAGGTACGGCAGAGAAATTGCTGGATTTCATCCAAGATAATCCCGGTTGCCATTTACGTCACGTCAAAAGGAAAATGAGCATTTCAATGGGAACAGTCCAATATCATCTGGACAAATTAGAAAAAATGGGCAGGATAACTTCAAGTAGACGTGGATTGTATAAATATTATTTTCCTGCTGGGCTCTTTAAAGAAAATGAAAAAGATATACTTGAAGTCTTGACTCATGAAACTGCAAGAAAAATTCTTATGTTTATAGTAGAACAAAAAAATCCAACTCAAACTGATATTGTAAATAGTGTGAAGATATCCGCAAGATCAATAAGTTGGCATGTTGGTCGGATGGTTGCTCTCAATATAATTACAGAGATCAAAGATGGGAAGTACAAGAGATATCAGTTAGATGAAAATGATGCCAGGATTATTCTAACACTTCTTAGAAGCTACTATCCTAGTATTTGGGACAAGTGGAGTATGAGAATTGTAGAAATGTTTCTATCCTTATCAATGAATAGGGAGAAGGAATAAGTGAGTCTCTCGTGTTGATTTTATCGACAATTTTCCTTTCAGTTATTTCTGAAATCGATTCATTTGAAAGATTAGAAAATGGGATAGCCCTAGGAATTGCCATTTTTTCTCTTTTACTATTGGCTCTTTCCATCACTGCATTTAAAAAAACAGGTCTTAAAATAACGATTTATGCGATAATTATTTTCGCTCTTTTTGCTCTCCAACAATTCTTAGAGTATCTGGGAGAAATTTATGTCGCGCTCGATACACCTATGGTTGACGCATTAGTTTCTTCAATGACTCTTACTATATTGGTCGTATTCTTCTTAGCAATAGTTAGAACAAAAACTGCCTAAATTAGAGATTTAAATATCATTACTTCTGGATAATAAAACTCACATCTATACTAGAAAACATAACATAGGAATTACAATTCCAACGATTGAAATTAGAACACTCCATATCGTTACCTATTATAGTATCTCAATATCCGGATTCAGTGGTTCTGTAAACATTGCCCGCCTGCATTTCCAGGGTTAGTCGAAAGTAGGGAGTCTGACCCGTATTAAGGGGCATCATAATTGTAATTGATTAGTGCTTATCCGGTGAGAGTAAGCACCAATCAAATCATCCGGACCAATCCGAGATGACAAAATCGCTTTGTATAAAATATATTTAAGACTTCTAGTACGGGTATCTAATAGATTCAAAAATTGATAGATGCATATTTTGTGAGAGAACACCAATCAAGTATATGATATACTTCCTTATTGACTGAC
>JARBAV010000287.1 GCA_029237515.1 Nitrososphaerales archaeon | reverse complement strand
GTTATTTCGGATGAACCTGAATCTACGATAGTGACTAGCGTCACCCAAATCCGGTGATGAATTAGATATTTTTTCTACGAGCGAGCCCCTGTCAATTGAAATTCTTTGTTGATCAAATATTTTGCAAGTGGTGATACTATTTGCAATTGCTTTATCAAGCAGATGAATCACAGGCATCTGGAATTTTTCTGCAAAGTTGAACACTTTAATGGTATCATAATAGCTCTCTTCAATGTCTCCTGATGAATACACAATCCTTGGAAATTCTCCATGCCCGGCCTTTGTAGCAAAAAGGAGATCGCCTTGTTCATGCCTTGTCGGCAAGCCGGTAGCCGGTCCTGCTCTCTGGTACAACGAAACAACTATAGGGACCTCGTTCATGCCAGCCCATCCAAGGGCCTCAGTCATTAGAGAAAACCCCGGGCCAGACGTAGCAGTTGCTGAACGTGCACCGGTGAGCGCTCCTCCTATTGCCATGGTTATGGCAGCTATTTCATCTTCCGTCTGAAGAACTAGTATGGAACCGTCCTTACCTTCTATTTGCGGCACTATTTCATTGGCCTCAAGAAATTCACTGTCATCGCTGGCAGGTGTTATTGGGTAATAGGTCTGAAATCTGCAACCAGCCGACATTTTACCCAAAGCTGATGATTGGTTACCCTGGACCAGTATCACGTTGGGGAGGGGATTCTTAGTTGTTAGCTTAAATGCTAGAGCGCTCGCATCATGATGTATTCTGGTATATTCATAAGCATAGTTAGCTGCTGTGACATTTAATTCCGCTATCTTTGGTTTGGATCTAAAAATGAATTTGATTGCCCTACCGAGGGTTTCAAACGGAAAGCCTAGCAATGCCATCGAGCAAGATAAAGACATTACATTAACCATTCGTGATAATTTGCTTAGGGAATGATCTTCGCTCTTTGCGGAAAATTCTTCGAGCAATTGGAAGTATGGGATACTGAAATGATTTACGCCTCTATCAGAGGCATAGTTAAGAATTCCTTGAACAGTCAGTAGTTTCCCTTCCCTCTCTAGAAGACCAATCAACCTATCCCTAAAAGCGTCATCCAACGTTGCTACTTCTCCTATTTTGACATCGGTGAGCTCTGAATCGTAAACGATTGCACCTCCCTTAACAACTGATGCAGTATGCCTAAGCAAAGTTTCAGCGTCAAATGAGACAAGCATACTAATTTCATCCACGTGTGATCGAATCTCTTTCTCGGAGACTCTCACAGTAAAATAGCTATGCTCTCCTTTTATGTTGGAGTAATACTCACGCTTTCCAAATACCTGTAATCCTCCCTCCGCGCATGCTCTTGAAAAGATATTTGCGGCAGAATCCACCCCGCTCCCTTGAGCACCACCTATGAGCCAGTTGAGAGAGTTATTCAACTTATTCGTAACTGACATCGATGTTATTGATTCTAATTTGCCAGCTTTTATTAGTTTACAATTTTGTTTTCTATCAGAATTCATCCGCCACCAGTTGCAGCATCATATAGACAACATTCACATTTATCTCGTTCACCACAATATGGACAAACACACAAACATGCCTCTAAAGCATTACCGCATATATCGCACGGCGGAGGATCCACCTTGGTCTCATCAACCATATCTTAAAATATCCAGTTTGTCAGTTATTATACTTTTAATTACAATTTGGATGTGGCTCAAAACGGCCTCTCTCATTCTCCGATTGATACTTGACACTAATCTCTAAATAACTGTTAGCAGTACACTCCTGTAAATGACGATATCTCTCGTCCCATCCGAAATTATTGAGCAGAGAAATATTCAAAGTCGTATTATCGGTTCTCACTCTCCATTTACTACTGGGACTACCTTGGTTAAGAGAGGATTCGCACACATGCAGAAGCATGGAGTTATTATGGATGTCACCAATATTGAGCAAGCACAAATTGCAGAAGATGCAGGAGCGGTCGCCGTAATGGTGCTCGATAAACTCCCGTTCGATGTCAGGTTGGCAGGTGGTGTCGCAAGAACTGCTAGTGTGAAGGTTGTCCAAGAGATAATGGACGCAGTTACTATCCCTATCATGGCCAAGTGCAGGATAGGTCATCTTGGAGAAGCTCAAATTTTAGAGGAGATTGGTGTTGATACCATTGATGAAAGCGAAGTACTCACCCCAGCTGATGAAGATAATCATCTATGGAAATGGAGTTTCAAAGTACCATTTGTGAATGGTGCTAAAAATCTTGGCGAAGCCCTCCGTAGAATAGAAGAGGGCTGTTCTATGATTAGAACCAAAGGTGAGCCAGGGACTGGCAATGTAGCTGAGGCAGTGTCACATATTAAGGCGGTAAATAATGATATACGAAAGCTTAATTCAATTGTAGATGATCCGCAAGAACTCATAAAGGCGTCCAGACAGCTACAATCGGCTCTACCGCTAGTTGAAGAGACCGCCAGGTTAAGGAAATTACCAGTAGTAAATTTTGCTGCAGGTGGGATATCTACACCAGCTGACGCCGCACTTTTAATGAGTCTTGGCTGTGACGGCGTCTTTGTAGGTTCAGGAATTTTCAAGTCAGACGATGCTTCACAACGAGCTCAGGCAATAGTTCTAGCTACTACTTACTTTGATGATCCTACCACTGTACTAGAATCACAGAAAATGGTGGACGAAAAGAAATCTATGTTGGGGCTTGATACTCAAAACTTGGCTTTGAGGATGCAGGAAAGAGGACCATCCGTATGAGACAAGATGGACCTGTAATAGGAGTATTAGGAATTCAAGGAGACGTCGAGGAGAACGTTTCCCAGACTAGAATCGCTTTTAGTCATATAGGTAAGAAGGGTGACATAAAAATTGTTCGACACTCTGAAGACATTTCAGGAATTAGTGGTTTAATTTTGCCTGGCGGAGAAAGCACCGTAATCAGCAACTTGGTTACTGTCAATAGGGAACTTTTTGGTAAGATCGCCGATGTGATATCTAAAGGAATGCCGGTATTAGGAACGTGTGCAGGTATGATTATCCTATCAACTAGAACTCATGACAGGGTCATTGGACAAACAAATCAAAAGTTACTATCGTTGCTAAACATAGTAGTAGAAAGAAACGCTTTCGGAAGGCAAAGGGACTCTTTTGAGGCAGAAATGGAAATTCCAATTATAGGAAAAAGGCCTTTCAAAGGCATATTTATACGGGCTCCCATAGTGTCAAAAGCAGAGGAAGGAGTTGAAGTTATTGCAAAGTTAGAGGACAAGGTTGTGGCAGTAAAACAAGGCAATATTATCGCCACAGCTTTCCATCCCGAACTTGGCACGGACAATAGATTTCATCTTCACCTGATCAAGTCTGCTTTTGAATTCAGGAATCGCACCAATTTGATGCGGGGGGTGGGATTTGAACCCACGAACCCCTGAGAGACGGGATCACCTATAATTGTGATCTTAAGTCCCGCGTCTCCAAGCATACGTTTACAATTTGGCCAGGCTCTACAACCCCCGCTGCTACTTCATAGGACGAATTGACAAGTCCTTACTTAAATCTTACAGAAACCTAGTATATATAGAAATTAGTGGTCGCAACCTCGTATGCAAAGGTGGACTCGTGCAAAGAGTGCAGTTAAGCTTATGTAGGTGGCCGTAGCGAATGATACTTCCTGCCTTGCAGGGTGTTATTAGTGCCTTGATAGCTCAGCCTGGTAGAGCGTTGCCTTGGTAAGGCAAAGGTCCCGGGTCCAAATCCCGGTCAAGGCTTATTTCTGAGCGTCGAATGCGGCAAACTGGACTTGGCTCTATATTTCAATCTAGGGAACAAGCACATGACCACATAAGCAATAGAATGGTTGAGAATATGTGCAATTATATAGCATGTTTAGAAGACAGTTCTTTCTACGCAGCACTTCAAGCGATAATTCAGAATGTGGAAGATATGCGCGGTTCAGGGAAGCCTTTAATGAATCTGAACTTGGAAGACCCTGCATTTGGTCAGAACGATCAGCTGCATTTGGTCAGCTAATTGGACAGAACGTAGAAAGACATAAGTGATTCAGAGATATCTATTAACGCCATTGTGAGCTTCTCCAAAGATATCTATTTCTAAAGGTGGTTATATCACATTCTAAGTACGTTACTATTTTTGAATTATTTATGCTACTCATAGCTATATCTGTTTTCCACTAAAATGTACCAACTACCTGATGTTGTTCCTAGAACGGAAATTGAAATTGTGTACTATTAACTATAGAACGGTACTTCTATTCAATGTATATAATCATACAAAATTTTTTTAGGATCCTCCATAAGCGTAAGTTATTTGTTTTATCAACGTATTTTTAGAACTCATCTAGTATCCCAGTAATTCATTATGGCTCCACTCATGATTTATGTGACGCATTTTTAGCCGATCATTTTTACGAGTACAACTAACCAATCAACGCTCGATTTTCAACCAAGGATTGAAGATTTTCTTAATCAGGATCAGTGGCTTGTGTTGGGTTCATTCGCGTAGATCATTTACTCGATCTTACATTATGATGATCAAAGATCCATGTGCAAAATTCATCCTAAGTTCGTCGAATATTCTCAAGTATGAGGTCCCCGATTTTCGAATTCACGAGATAGATTTTCATCAAATTAATAGCAAAGACCTTCATTAGGGCATTCCTACTTGTGATGTCAAAAACAGAAATTTGAGGGTTAGCCACCGGGTATTTTCTTTACAATCACGTTCTCATGTACCGTGATGACTGTTTCGCGTTGTCTCAATTTGGCTTTATATTTCAAATTTCTAGGTTTAGTTCTTAACCGATATCCGCAACATGGGCACCATAATCCTTCCCATTTGATGAAGATTTCACAAATTTGGCATCGTCTCTGTCCAGAAGCATATCTTCCGGTTCCTACAGGTTTTTGAGCCTTATATCTAACACAAATTCCTTTACAAGTCATTTTTCATCAATTCCTTAGTATAACTATTATAACATTCACAACTATTTAAGCATGGATCGATAATTTATAGAAGTTTTATAGCTTTTTTTTATAAAATTTTCATTGATCGTTCATTT
>JARBAV010000286.1 GCA_029237515.1 Nitrososphaerales archaeon | reverse complement strand
TTCAAGAATAAACGTAAACAACGCAAAAACAATCGCAAATACAGCAAGAGAGACGGCATCTGAGTTTTCGGCCAACAGACAGAGAAGTATATAGATAGAGAATTCATGCTAGTCACTTAGTGACTAGACGGATTAATTATTTATTTTAATACTCAACATCTCAAAAAAAGTGAACAACAAAAAGCCCATCGGAACCACTAAAAGAATTTCTGAAGAATGCAAAAAGTGTAAGTTACAGAAAGACCCGCTATGAATAAACTGTTTATTGCATTAATTATAGCTGCGATTATAGCTATGGTCGGATTCGTAATCAATGGGATTGTGAGTGCAACAACTCAGGAAAGCAAATTGGAAGATAGCATTAATCAAACTAATTCTACACAGTCAGAAAAAGCAGCAAAAGATTATTGTCACTTGGCTGGAAACAAATGATACTAAGACGAGCAGCGACACTCCAGTCATTAGTATTAACAGTAAAGATTTCTGGAAGATCTTTGAGCTACTTGTCAGACAATCCATGAATGGATCGTCATAGCTTTTATGCACTATCATGACAATGAGCGCTAAAACTAAACTATCTCGGAGTTGGACTGAGGTAGATGAAGAATTTGACCAACTTCCAAGATAGAGGTTAACTTTGTGTAATAATAATATGAACAACTCGATTTTTAATACTTGCAACGCTATCGATAGTAAAACTCTAAGATAAATAGATTAACTAAGATACATTATATAATGATATTAAAGAAAATCTCGTCATCAAATAATTTTCTAATGGGATCAAGATAAATAGATTGTAATCCATCCTGTAATAATATCTGAGACCGCTGCAACAAGAAAATATTCTTCATCGCAACTTCAGTAGCAATTCTAATAGCTTAATTTACTTATAAAATAAAAAATGGACAAAGATTAGATCAGTCAGTGCCCACAACCACAGCCGGTATGATGATGCTCTTGATTTGAAGCACATGATGGACACAAAGTTTCTGTTGCACTTTCTGCAACGAATGTTGTTCCACATGAGCTACATGTTGCTTTTTGGAATTCTTGCATGTCGTAAGTCATTTTCATTGCGGATATTAAAATATTCGTAAATTGTATATCAGCTTCATCTGCCGGTGGAGTATTGGGAGATACGTCCAACTTGCATCGCCATTATATTCATGATTAAAGTTATTATTGTCATCTTGGATTGTCGAATCAGCTAGAACAAATATATACAATAAAGATAAATTCAGTTTAATGAAAAATCAAATATTTGTAGTCATAGCTGTCGCAATCGTTGCGTCGGTATTGGTGACTGGATTTGCATCCACTATTAATGCACAGTCAAATATGACTGGCGGGAATATGACTGGCGGGAATATGACTTCAGCTACGGGTGCCACAGGGGACGATAATGGTGGAGACAGTGAAGATGAAAATGGAGATGGTGACGGTGAAGACGACGACGACGAGGGATCTAACTAGTGAAAAACTAGTTATAGATGTAATATACACCTGAAAAGATACAAATCCACTTTTATTTTATTTTTCAGTATCCGATCATTGGTATGTTATCTATAATCTTCCATTTCGTATTATAATCATCTTTTATATTATACTGTGTATAATCAGATACCTACAATATGTTCTAGACATAGACATAACCTATAGAGATAGGCAATAAGATTGATTGGTGTCTTTCTCTATAGGTTATCTAGGTATTCCGAAACTCGTGGATGTATTATTATAATCACCAATAAACTATTTAGACTCTTTCTGTTGGATCTAACCGAATCAGCGTCGAGGATTTTTTTGTGCCACGAGCGGCCGTTGACACAATTTGTTCAGTGCTTATCGGCCACCAACATATCACGTCAAGACATTTGCCACATACAATTTCCATTCTTGAACTAGTTGTATGACAGTTTTGGTCATAGTACAGGCTATTATAGATCTTAATATTTTTTCATGTAGATGTCTTACAAATAGAAATATTAAATGTATACAACAGTATATAATAATCAACTTCTTCTATGGTTAATAATAATCAATACTGAGAAGCAGTTAAATCAAGAGTACATTATAACTAACCAACCATGATGAAAACGTACGCAACGTGGGTCGTGGTTGCAGCGACCGTACTGATAGTGCTAGCGTTTGCAGCCACACAAGTTCCGTCAATAATGACTGCGAATGCACAGAACATGACAAGTAGTAGTGGAGCAGCAGCAGAAAATCTGACTGGGCTGACATCATCAACAGCCACAAATTTTACAGTTCAAAAGACTGCAATCTCAACTGTGGATCAATTGCCTGGTCATGAAAAGCATCAAGCGGCAATAGTTGTTCCACAAAGAACTGATGGAAAGATTTGGGTAGGCACAATTTCATGGACAGCTAGCAAACCAGTAGAAGTTAGACTTTTGCATGACTATGATACCAGTATAACACCAGATACGGCTCATGGAAAACCAGTGACAGCACCATTTGCCAATGGAGAATCAGCGATTTCACTGATATTGGGAACTAATGGAGCAGCAACATTAGCAAGCTATTATTCTGGTTCTTTGAATTTCGCAGCTGACCAAGTAGCATTCCATACAATAGGGGGCATACCATTCACTGTTACGTATACAGTAGATGCAGAAGCTAAGAGCCCAACTAGTTAGAATAGAAGAATGTTAAAGCACTTCTCTCTTTTTTGAACTAACCCGCCAACAGCTCCCCCAACAAAATCTTGGATGCATTAGGTTTATAATGGATGCAATATCTTATTATATACAACCGATGGCTTTTAAACCCCAAAATAATTCTTTTTCAATTAGTGGTAATAGATACTATAGTTAACTATCATAAAATATATTAAGCGACACTTTGATGTAGAATCTCTTGAGTATATTATGGAAACTGTTAAACTCAACTTAGAATATGATTTATTGCTTCAAAAAACCAAGCTCTCTGCTAGTACTATAGAAAGAGAGAGTAATACAATCGTGCAACCCATCAATCATATTTATTTCGTAATCTGTAATTCTTGTTATTGGTGTGCATCTTATTTCAGTATTGATAACTTAGAGTCTTCATCAAAAGTTATCAGTTGCCATGTCTGTAATTCTCATAATACTGAGCTAACACCAATCTCCACAAACG
>JARBAV010000285.1 GCA_029237515.1 Nitrososphaerales archaeon | reverse complement strand
CACACACTGTGATCTGTTCTAGGGGGGCAACACAATATCAGCCTCGTGACGTATGTGTCCGGGTGATGGGTCCTGAGTTGAAGTCAGTGTCTTTCGCCACGTCACCTCATTTGGGGTCTCTCTTTGTGCAAGAATTGTAGCAGGTAGCACGACCGCCACCGCTAGGACTAGATCAAGCACTCCAACGATCTATGCCTTCATCACAATACTGTCTGTGTCCATAGTTCCATGAATTTGGTCCTTTTCCATTCTTATATCCTTTAATAGAAATATAGAAATATGAGTGAGTATATATAAAAATGAATCAAACGGGAAGGTATTGCTTAGAACTGTGGTGGCTTCTGGCAAAGGTGAATCGCAGATTCATAAGGTAATGCGCCGGAATTTTATACCATAAAAGTAACTTGCTTGGCATTTTTATTTGGGGTTTTACATACGCACTCAACTGCTTATACTGCATAAGCACTACTATAACTTTAGTCATTCACCACACATTTCGATATGAACGCATTTAGTTCACTTTTGATGGAGAGGATCGACATATATAAAAAAAAGCTCCTCAATATAATATGAGAGAAGGAAAGGTAGGTATTATTGACAACTTATCAAACATCAAAGTACTCGGATTTTCAATCAGCTGTCCTCATTTACCTTGCATCAGAAGAACGATTTTTTCGCATAGAGCGTCAAAATACAAATAATCAGATTCAAACTCATTCCTCTGTTCAATCTCATAAGACTATTTTTCCCCATACCATCAAGATTCTGATTGGGGACGTCCCTTCTGTGATACCGGTTTCGGCGAGGCCTGTTTCAAGGAAGCTAGCTGAAGTATCTGCAAGGTTACAAGAGCTGGAACAAGCATCTTTGCTCCAAAGGGGCGTCCCCTTTTACCCAGGTACAGAATACGAGTCTTACTCTATTACTGTTCAAGGGAGTCGATATATCAGTGAGTACCTGTATGCATTGATTCCATTGGTTACTAATCATACGCATCTTCGCAGAGTCCTCGAAAGGGTGGAAGGATTTGAAAAGGCAAAGTCATGGTTATTGGAACTAGGTCCTAGATTTAAAGAGAAACCATTAGAAGAGCTAGTGAATGAACTCTTACTTGGGGTGAGGAAATTTCCTGCGATCGGTATCAATTTGTTACTGGTATTAGGTAGAGAAGTTCAGTCTGAAAAGAGATAAGGACTATTTTGTTTGAAACATTTCACTACTACTCTATTCCTGGGAAAAGCAGACATTAGGCGTAGAATACATAGTATATGGGTGAACAAGCTTATTTCATCATGGTATATTCAATATGATGTCCATGAGCACAAAGTCAAGTCTTGAGCTCATCGCACTTTTATGTAGCCGCACTTAAAGAAGCTCTTTTTTTGACGGGTTGACGCTTGTCAACTATTACCTGAACTTCATAAACTTATTTATCCTGGACTAACCACTGTATTAATACTGACGTAAATATGCTGGAAGAGACTTCTTCTTTACCCTCTTCGTTCGCAGTGTCCACAAATGCTCCTACAGAGAGCAAAAGAATCCTCATAGTGGATGATGAACCAGATGTGACAATCACCTTTAAAATGGGTTTAGAAGGTAAGGGCTACAAAGTCGATGCATTCAACGATCCTGATGAAGCATTGGCTAATTTCAAGATGGGTGTCTATAGTTTGCTGCTCCTTGATATCAAGATGCCAAAAATGAATGGATTTCAATTATATGAAGAATTGGAGAAGCAAGACAAGAAAGTCAAAGTGTGTTTTATCACTGCATTCGAGGTGTACTACAGATCATTACGAGAATTGTTCCCTCAAATTGAAATAGATTGCTTTATTAAGAAACCTATAGACACTGAGGAGTTAGTGAAAAGAATTCAGGCAGAATTACAGTAGTTATTGTTCCAAGTACTTCATGTGCCGACTAAGCATTTACTGCGATTCCCTGCAACATCGGTGAAGCTTTGTCTCGCGCCACTAAATTGAAATAACTAACATTACCTATCTGGAGGAATATGTATATACTTGTTGTGTTGCTCGTCTTTCGTTCAACACCTCAGTTGTCGTGCAGAAATCTGAAGAAGGTCGTCATAAGCTATAGATACATTTCATCTGATTTTGAAGGTTCAGTCTCTGTGTGGCAAACTGAATGGAATTTCGAAGCCTTGGCTATTTCAAGAAGGGATTCAAAAAAATGTAGATTACACGCTAGAAAATTCACAAGTGTATACTGAACGAAAATTCATTCCACTACACTTATAAAGAAAGGTACGTGTTCGTTATCTGAGAACCCATCGGTTGAATCTTATAGAAAGTCAACTGAAACGAAAGGAGCTGATGGAGATAATCAAAAGAAATGGTATAATAGTCTCTAGTCAGCCGATAGTTCTATCAAGTGGCGAGAAGAGCCATTATTATTATGATCTAAAAATGGTTTTGGCAGATCCAGTTGGAGCTACGCTCGTCGGTGAACTGCTATACGACATCATTGCTAGAGAATTTAGCGCAAGATCAGTGGGTGGTTTAGAAATGGGTGCTATTCCGATATCAACTGCAATTATAATTGGTAGTATTAGGAGAAGCAGTTCCGACTGGATTAAGCAATTCATAGTGAGAAGAAATGTTAAAAATCATGGAAGTGGAAAAAAAGTAGAAGGGTATCTAGTTGAACCTGTTGTTGTTGTGGATGATGTAATGACTAAGGGTAATAGCGTGATACTTGCAATAGAGGCAGTAAGAAATGAAGGTTACTCAACAGCTGGAGTCGTACTAGTAATAGACAGAGAGGTTCCAAATAATCCTGTAAAGGATAAGGTTAAGTGTTTCTCTATCTTCAACCACTCTGACTTCGAGGAATATATTGATGAAAAACTTAGAGAAACCCAATAGTACGGTATTTTGATTTACAATTCGACATCATGGGAGAGCTAGGGAGAAGGGATACAATCGTCAGTATAACTTCGTGCCTCAAGTAATTCATAGTATTGTAATTACTAGGAACCAAACATTTGACCTTCCGTGAATAAAGTAAGCGTAAGTATGCGGTGACT
>JARBAV010000284.1 GCA_029237515.1 Nitrososphaerales archaeon | reverse complement strand
GGAGCAATGTTTTGATCTAGATGAATAAGGCAGTAATCAGGATCAAAGTACGTTTTATCCTCACCTTTACTATCAAAATTGTAAATGTATCTGCCAGTTGCTTCGAGATCATCTCTGTTGATTTTCCTCTGAATGTGAGTTGTAATTGGAAGATTAGTTCGTAGGACCGAAGTCACTCCTGTGCAGTCGACAACCACTTTGCATGTTTTTTTGAAAACAGATTTTGTCTCTAGATCCTCTCCCTCTACGCCTATAACTCTATTGTCTTCAGCAATCACATTTCTTAATGCCAAATTGTACCTAATTTCTATACCAACATTTAGTACATCGTTTAGCTGTTTTTGTGGCAAGACTTTCCGATTTAGAATATATCCTTCTCCATCAAATGAAATTGATGTTTGATGATCTGGTGAGAATGCAATTACTCCTTTAACCGGATGTTCAATCTCTGGACTTTGCCACTTTATTCCTATCCTTGATGTCATGTAGTCTACACTGTTCTTTCCAACAGCATCTCCACACACCCATCCTGAGATTGTCTTCCTTCCTAGTTGTGGTGATGGATTTCTATCAACAACTAGGATTTTAAGAGATTGTTTGGAATAATAAGCGGCAGAAGATGCAACTATCATCCCGGCCAGTCCTCCGCCAGCTACAATAATGTCATAATCTCTTAACACCGTTGTCATGGACCAAAAATGAAAAGATATTCAATTGTTAATTAAAGTTCCGAATATTGTCGTCAGTTAAAATGGAGGGAGTGGGATTTGAACCCACGAACCCCTAAGGGACGGGATCCCCCATGGTTGCAAATAAATCTTGAGTCCTGCGCGTTTGACCATGCTTCGCTATCCCTCCAACAACTCTGTCACTCTATATTCCTTATTTCACCTTTACTGGTAAAAATGTCAAGATTAGCAGGTCTGGACTGCTTTATGGAATACAGAAACTTTATTATTGGAATAAGCGTGGTAATTGACAAATGGCGACGGAAACTAAAATTAATCAGTTGCATGCTGGAATGCGAGGTATAAACGTAAAAGGTAAAATTGAATCAGTGAAGGAACCTAGAACTGTGAATTTGAGAAATGGTGAGACAGCACAAGTAGCAGATGCGATCCTGTCAGATGAAAGCGGCAGCATTAAATTATCCTTGTGGAATGACCAAATAAATATGGTAACTGATGGCGATGAAGTGTCAATAGAAAATGGTTATACCCAATCATTTAGAGGCGAAAACAGTCTAAATATTGGTCGATATGGAAAACTTGTAAAACTATAATTTTTAGGTGCATTCCTAAATTTAGTATTACTAACTTTTACCTAAAAATTAATTTTCCGCCATTATCAGCTAATGTATCCAATTTCAGGCTGCTTCTTTTGAACCATCTGCTGAACATCATCACTTAACTCCTTCTTTTCGCCAATTCTATGCTCTATGCTTTTTATCAACATTATTGTATCCTTTGCTTTCTTATCCAAATCTTCCATATTAATTTCCAGATCGACAATCGCAAGTAATTTTTTGAGGATATACTTTGATGCATTTGCATCAATAACATATCCTGACGTTTCCCCTAGCAAACTAATTCCATTTAGGTTGTTTATCTTACCGATACCCAGTAGAATACCGTTCATTCCGGAGATACTGCCATTATCTATTTTTGTTATATTGAATGAATTTAAGAGTTTCAATCCCTCATCGTCTGTAGCAACACCAAATATTCTTGGAGATTCGACGAACATGCCTGTTATATAGGCTCCAAGAGTTATGATTTGCGTAACCCCAAAATTTTTGGCGATTTTTACTATTTCTTCTCCCAACAAATATTCTACCTTAGAACTTACTGGTTGGGCATCTCCTGTAAGAAATACAAAATCATGTTTGCTTCCGCTTTCTTTGACATAATACAAAATATTTTTCATAAGTTCCACTGTACCTGTATTTTTAATTACAACCTGAGGCGGAAATGAGGTTGAATAAATATCGGCTAAATGTGCACATTTCAATTCATTGATTACGTGATCTATTGCAAGTTTGCCTACATAACCACTTCCGGGAAATCCACAAATCAAAATAGGAGACCGTAAGCTAGGAAATTTCTTACTAGAAAAAACGGCCTTTATATCACTTTCAAAAAATGACATCATTATAAATGCCCTAAGTTATCTTAAATTCTTTTGCTGCAAATTCATCTGGAAATGATAGAACTGTGCATTACAAAAAGTGTGGAATAAAAAATAATTATCCTGTTGAGTTCGTCGAGGTCAATGTTCCTCTTAGTTCTCCTTCTGGAAAGTCTGAGGTGTGGATATTGATATATGTCATATTTTGATTCATCAAGTCAATCAAT
>JARBAV010000283.1 GCA_029237515.1 Nitrososphaerales archaeon | reverse complement strand
TATTTGCATTTTTCAATAGTGTAATTGTTACCATACTGATATGACTTCAATTGCGGATTTTTGAAGTACTGACGATAATAATGCATATTCGATTTACGGCTCATCAATCTTTCAATTCCAAATCCAATCTCAGGTAGAATCAATCCTTCCGTTCATTGAAAAGATATCCGAATTAAAAGATGTCGCTCATCGCGTCCCCATAATCTCATTATTCCAGAAAAAAACATTCAAACCAGCCACTAGCTCGTCTAGCAACTTCTTCTAGTGCACCCTCCTCTTCAAATAGGTGTGTTGCATTAGGGACTAAGATAAGTTTCTTCTTTTTTTCGATCCGTGTAAACATCTTTAACGCGTTTTGATTAAGTTCGATCACTTTTTTATCGTTACCCCCTACTATTAACAATGTTGGAGCTTCAATCTGATTTAATACCTCTTTACCGGCTAAGTCAGGTCTACCACCGCGCGAGACTATCGCGCGTATCACATTTGGACGTGCTGCAGCAGCTACTAGTGCAGCGGCAGCGCCTGTACTAGCACCAAAATATCCAATCTTCAAATTCTTCAATTCTGGATTTTGTAAAGTCCAATCGGTACAGGAAATTAGTCTTTGAGCTAGCAACGCGATATTAAATCTATGTTCCTTCGTAAGGTTATCCACAGTTTCCTCCTCTAATGTAAGCAGATCAACTACAAGTGTAGCAATACCGACATCATTCAGCACGTGTGCAACATACTTGCTTCTCGGACTATGTCTACTGCTACCGCTTCCATGAGCAAAGATAACAATACCTTTTGCAGAGGTACCAGAGGTGGGAAGAATTAGATCACCCTCAATCATATTCTTTTGGTTAATTTTTATTCTTACTTCGCTGTTACGAGATTGGAAATGATTTTGCTTTTCCAACGCTAGCCGACCACATTTTTTAGCATTCTATCTACTTATATACTAACACTGTATAACGCCCTGTGTTAATTATTCATTCGACCTTGCTATAGCCCACATTCTAAAAATAGACTGCCGGATTGTATTATTTCGGTCCCTGATAGGCGAATATGTTTGATTAATTTAACGAGATATCAGAATGAGTAATCAATTTAAGATGACATGATTTGATATTGAATTGCAGTTAAGTTTATTCATAAGATATTATTATTGCTTACTTTCCCCTCTCCTGGTGCCAGTTTGAGCGTTAAAGAAATGTAGTTTCTCATGTGATATTCCTATTGACATATGTTGGCCAACTGACAAATCTTGGCGTGCATCAGTCATCATACTATTGGTAAGTACTTTCATACTATTTTTACCTATATTCACTTCCAAAACTGTATCATCGCCTAGCATTTCAACAAAGGCCAAGGTACAGTCAATGGTTAGATCCGAACGTTCCTGATCGTTTCCGATGTGAATATCGCGTGGTCTAATCCCAAGCGTTACTTTCGCAGGAGACTTTTCCTTTCCATACAATCGATCAAAAATATTTCTTAAGGCGCCGGATTCTGATCTGACCAGAAAACTACCTGATATTTCAAAAAGTAAATGAGAATTACTACGACTTACTTCACATTCGAGAAAATTCATTGGTGGACTTCCTATAAATCCGGCCACAAATGTATTTGATGGTTTAGAGTATACCTCTTGTGGTGTGCCTACCTGCTGAATTAACCCATGATCCATGATAGCGATTCTATCGGCCATACTCATTGCCTCGATCTGATCGTGTGTGATGTAAATAGTAGTGATCCCTACCTTCCTTTGCAGTTTTTTTATCTCTGTCCTCATGTATGCACGCATCTTTGCATCAAGGTTGCTTAGAGGTTCGTCCATTAGGAAAACTTTGGGTTCCCGAACTAATGCTCTTCCCAATGCGACTCTCTGCATCTGTCCTCCACTAAGCTCCTTCGGTTTTCGATCGATCAATTGTGAGATTTCTAGGAGTTTGGAAATCTTTTCTACTTTTTCCCGAATATTACCTTTAGATTCCTTTCTCATCTTTAAAGGAAATGCTATGTTATCATAGACTGACATATGGGGGTAGAGAGCATAGTTTTGAAACACCATAGCAATATCTCTGTCTCTTGGAGGTAAACCGTTGACTAACTGATCTCCTATGTGAATGGTCCCACTGCTTGGATCACTAAGTCCTGCAATGCATCTAACTGCAGTAGTTTTTCCACACCCTGAGGGGCCAAGTAGAACCATAAATTCACCGGGATCAACTTCTAACGAAAAGCTATCAAGCGCACTAACCTTTCCAAAATTCTTAGTTAAATTTTCAATTCTAACACGCGTTGACATGGATATACGTGTTCGCCCTTTCCAGGACGGTACAGATTAAGTATCTCACTTATTAGTATTTGATTAGTGGGTTACCATTAAAATTCTATACTCACTCAAATGAGATTTTCGTTAAAAAAATGATGTATGTTTGGACCCAAACAAGTTGTTTTGACCTAAAATCTATTCTGTGGTAGCAATTTCAATCGTTAGTGCCTATTTTTGCAAGTCCATATTTAGATTCCAGATTTCAATCTTGTACCTAATATTGAGACTTGATAACAGATAAAAACTGATTTCATTGATTATCTAGATCTTGTTTCGCATTTCGCTGGGAGAACAGATATTCAGATATTTAGTGTTTGAAACAAAAACAATGCTCTAAATCTCGAAATATAACCC
>JARBAV010000030.1 GCA_029237515.1 Nitrososphaerales archaeon | reverse complement strand
TTTAGAGTCTACCCGCAGAGCAACATCAAAGACAGAGATTAGAAATTATTGAATCCCATCGGCGTAGTACAGGAGAAGATTTCAGAGATTGACTGGCAGTTAGTATCCGAAGAAATGAATACAAAAGGGTACAGCTTAGTACCGCGATTTCTTAATGATCAATATTGCAAGGAACGCATAAACGAATATGGTAACGAAGATATATATCGCAAAACCATTACAATGGAAAGGCATAGTTTTGGATTAGGCGAATACAAATATTTCAAATATCCGTTACCGGATCTAATCCACATTATCAGAGAAGCAGTTTATCCAAAACTTGTACCAATAGCGAACATGTGGATGAAGATGTTAAGCATAAAAAGATATTATCCGGACGAGTTCGATGAACTTCAGAAATTATGCCATCAAAATAATCAATTAAAACCTACCGTCCTCATTCTAAAATATGGAAAAGGAGGCTATAATACACTGCATCAGGATCTTTATGGAGACATTTTCTTTCCATTCCAATTGGTTCTCTTTTTGAATGAGGTTGATGATGATTATTCTGGTGGAGAATTTGTATTAACCCAGCAAATTCCAAGGGCACAGTCAAAAGCTATTGTATTGAGACCACGTAAAGGCGGGATGTTGATAATTACTACAAATTTTAGGCCTATGAATGGGAGCAAAGGTTATTACCGTGCACAAATGAGACATGGTGTAAGCGAAGTTCGTAGTGGAGATAGATATGTTCTTGGAATTATTTTCCATGATGCTTTAACCTAGTTGCATGCACAAAACAACAAGATGTGATTAAAAGTAATAGAAACAAAAGAGATGAAGCAACGAAAATGAGATTCTTCTTTAGTAGAATAACAATCTTTGGATCATGCCAATCTGAAAAATGCGGTATGTTAGTCAAACAAGATGAAATGAAAAATGAAAAAAGAAAATATGTACATTCTTTTTTTGTCAGAATAGGAAGCAATATTTCAGGGATCCTTTCTAGATAGAATTGGCCTCTCAATAATGGTTGTTGTGGATGGAAAATTAGATATGTTTAACGTAAACGAGACAGTCAATCTTCTGCACAAAGACGGAACAGCATACTATTATGGGACAATCATGCCAAACAAAGAAGCAAATAGATATTTTGATTTATTATTGAAAAATATTCCATGGAAAAACGATGAAGCCAACATTCTTGGTAAACATATCATTACGAAAAGGAAGGTAGCATGGTATGGTGACTCTGAGTACTTGTATACTTATTCAAATTCAACAAGGAAAGCATTAATTTGGACTAGAGAACTTGTAGAGCTTAAGCGTTTAGTTGAACAAGTTTCAGGAGCATGCTTCAATTCTTGTTTGCTAAACTTATATCATGATGGAAATGAAGGTTTAGGATGGCATAGTGATGATGAAAAATCAATAGGGAAGAATACTCCTATTGCATCACTAAGCTTTGGAGCAGAACGAAAATTTACATTTAAGCATAAACAAACTAAACAAATTGTATCGCTTGTCCTTGAGCATGGCGGTTTGCTTGTTATGAAAGATGCCACACAGATATATTGGTTGCATAGCTTACCTAAGTCAAATAAAATCACTCAAGCAAGAATTAACTTGACTTTTCGAGTGATGGTGCAATAAATTGCATGTTTAAGTTATTAACTATAAAGTAACAATGGCAAGCCTGAATACAGATGGTGCTTGGTGTTCGATGTTGTTTAGTATTAGTATTAAGAAGTTACCGGCAGCATACGTATTATTATCATACGGGTTGAATAGCAAGGCCACTAGTTTGGTACCAACAACTATATTTTCAATTAATGTATTACTGGCGCCATCAATTACAGAAACAGTTCTTAAGTCACGATCAGCACAACAATGGATATAAGACAAATAACAATGCATCAAAAAAATTACTCCCGTTATTACAGTTTGCGATTGCATGGTTGGAAATATAAAAATTTCTAGGCGTCTCCCCACCAGCCGTTCATTATCTTCATCCAGTTGTGATCTAATTAAGAAAGCCCCACTTAACAGACAATTAATTATTTATTCTCCATTAACGATTGAATTTTCTTATCTAATTCGAGGATATTCTCA
>JARBAV010000029.1 GCA_029237515.1 Nitrososphaerales archaeon | reverse complement strand
GCACAAGCGAACCAACAGAACTAATCTAATCTCTACGATTCAGATCTTGTTAAACCAAGCAGTAGTTGATACGGTAACCAGAATTTCACCGGCGCGGCAGACCTTGCACAAATTGCTTATTTGGATAACTATGAATATCTAGAGGCTCCTTTAGCTCAACTAAATCCAGCATTAATGGAGGCAACCGAAATTATGATAAGAGAAATGTGAAGAATGCAATAAACACAAGAGTACCTCTTAGTGAATTGCAGCAATTGGTCAATACCATTGATGGTAATTTAATGACCGCACAACAGCTGTTCGCTTAACGCATTACAACCTCCTTTTTTCTAGAATCATTTCGTTTATTTCTCCTGTCTGTACTTTCGCTTTTGATATGTATACTTACGAAAACTGGTCTGGATAGCCGTAGTCTCTTGCTTCTTTTCATGAATGATTGACATATATAGGTAAAATACCCGCTTCCTTTTGAATTAATTATAACTACCAGTTTATCGTGCCAGGTGGTTAGAATCCTATTCGATTGAAATTCTACTCAGGATTTCAATCGAGTAGGAGGTGTTTTTTCTGACCTGGCGTGCATGTCTACCTATCGGAATTACCTCAGATGCCAATCCCAGACATTCCAATAGCTATTATTTCACTATATTAGGTAGACCTAATTAGGTATGGCTAATATTTAACCTTATTTATGATTGTCTTTTAGGAGAACCGTTATGGGAATTATCTCAATTACTAAACATGCGATTAACGAGTTCACAGTGTTTGAATCTATTCAATGAAGAAAATTTTAGACCTGTGCGCTCCCCATACTCATGAGCATAGCTTATTGTTTATTGTTTGCCATGTTCCTCGTACATGTGCTCATTCAATAAGTCTTCAGATCTACACCTAGCTTTACACTCAGAACAAACAAAAAATTTGTCATCCTTAGATGTTTCGCTACCACTGCCTACGTTAGGTTTGGTCAAGATCGTTCCTCATAATTGAGTCCATGGGTTTTATATAAGTATAAGAAGCAGAACAACCCAATACAGGGATGACGATTGAGATTCCCTTAATGTTAGTTAAGAGTATTCACCCATAGTTAGATTAACACTTTTGCAGCATTTACCAGGGGGAATTGGATGACCATGGGGACACTGTACTGGATGCCTTAATAGGGTACACAAGGCGTCGGTGAAGACTTCCCTTCATGTGATGCTCGATACCACAAACCAATTCTTCGTCGATATCTATCCTCAAACTATCTCTCATTAGAATTTCGAGAAGGCGCGTATTTCTTATCATCTGTCTTGCTATCTGTTCACCTTTGGGAGTGATCCTAATTGAAATATTTGCCTTGCTGTATTCCACAGTGTTGATGTCTTTGGATTTGAAAATTCTACTTGGGACCTGGGAGAAGACATGCACACTAGTCGGACTGGGATTACTGGAGAAGTATTGGACGACAGAATATTCGTAATAGGTGGTGCTGACTATCAGGAAGATGGAGCAGTCGATACCGTGGAAATTTACGATCCTGACACAAACGAATGGAGTCTAGGCCCATCATTGCCATACGTATTAGATCATGCTCCTTCTGTGGTTTATGATGGAAAAATCTATGTGACGGGAGGATCCCTTGAAGGTAAGACAACCACTGACAAGATGCTAATCTATGATCCTGAGACAAACGAATGGAGTGAAGAAATACCACTCCCATCCCCCTAGAGCCGCCGCGGTGGCAGAGGTAGTAAATGGATCGATATATTTGATTAGTAGGCTCGATATCGAACACGACCCAGTAAAAATAAACGAGGTATCAGTTTGCTGATTGCCATCATACAGTCCACGATAAATACCAACGTCGTCGTTCGGGAATTTCACTTCTGCTTCCATAAAACTGACATCTCTATTTGGGAGATCTAGAACTATAGTTGAATTAAATGGCACGTCCTCGTAAATTCTTGAGTGATTTAGCAATTCGTCAAAATTATCAAAATCCGACATTTGTCCGATTAACAACCTTTCAACTGTCACATTTGAGTGTTGAATTCGGTCTTGATAGTTTGGTACGAATTTAATTTGCTGATACCATCGATCCATCTGAAATGGACATACTTCATCCGTCAAGCTTCTAGTGTAGGTAATAGTTCCATTGGATAAAATTGAAGATAGATACAGGTTACCATTTGGTAATGACTCAGGTAGCACAGAAATATTGGTTGGTATAAGTGAGTAATCGATCTGCATTTTCTCAGAGCCGCTTTCATTTTTAATATTTCCAGCCGCGAAGATTTTAGAATAATCCTGGTTCAGAATCATAACACATATCATCACAAGCAATAAGGGTATGAACATGAATGTTAAAATATTGTAATTTTTTCGAATTTTATTGAAACACTAATACGCATTTTCAGATCCGATCAGAAGTTGAATTTAAACCTACATATCGTTTTTCTATTCTTATAACATTACTGCTGCTAACTTCTCGTATTATTTTTTTCTGCAATGAGACTCAAACAGGAGTATATATATATTATATTTTATAACATAATCGACCATTGAGGGATCAAAGAACAGCGGAAATAGTTCAAACTCGTCGAGAAAATGAGACATCTCACAATGAAGAAGCACCCTCAACTTTCTTATCAATCGTCATACCTACGTATAATGAAAGTGAAAACATCATTAGACTCATAAGCGAAATTACCAACTGGGTTCCTCAAGATATTAGGACAGAGATATTGATCGTAGATGATAATTCTCCAGACGGAACTGGTTCATTAGCTAGCGAGTATGCGTTAGAGAATGATTTTGACATAGCGCTTAACAACAGTGGAGCACTGACAATCAGGGTGATTCATAGGTCGATACGTGATGGCCTGATGTGTGCAGTGCTTGATGGCATTAAGGCCTCCATGGGTAAGAATATTTTAGTAATGGATGCCGATTTTTCGCACCCTCCTCAACTTATACCTCGTATAATAAGCGAATTGAAAAACGAATCTAATTGTGTGGTCATAGGATCAAGGTATGCAAAGGGGGGTACAACTGTAGGTGTACCATTAAAGAGACTTTTAATTAGCTTTGGAGCCACCGAAATTGCAAGGTATGGCTTGAAGGTAAAGGAAGTTCGCGATCCGATGTCCGGTTTTTTTGCATTACCTCGTCACATTTTGAAAGATATCGAATTTAGTACTCAAGGGTTTAAGATCTTACTGGAAATATTAGTCAAAAAGCAAAGTTATGTAACCGTAAAAGAGATTCCATATACCTTTACTGATAGAAAATACGGGAATAGCAAGTTAGATCTTAAGGTCTCAATTGACTTTATGAAGGCAGTTTGGAGCCTTTACAAGTACGGAAGAAGATCACTGAGAAGACCGGAGAACGAAGAAAACAGAAAGTCTGTATTGTTTTTATCGAAAGCAGCTAGATTCTTCACCGTTGGAGCCAGCGGATTAATAGTTAATTTCTTGGTATCTTATTTACTCTCCAACGGGACATTGGGTAGTCTCTGGTATATTCAAGCTACCGCAATTGGAATAGCCATATCTATAACTACTAATTTTGTTCTGAATAAGATATGGACTTTTGAAGACAAGGATTTCTCTGCAGTTCATAGCTTAAAGCAATACGGTCTATTTTTGCTATTCAGCTCTCTAGGCATTACTATACAGCTGACATTAGTCTATGTCTTGGTAGAATCTGGGTTGTCCTACAACCTATCACTTATCAGCGCGGTAGCTGCAGCATCGATTAGCAATTTTATGCTTAATAAGAAGTGGACTTTCGGAGAGAAAGTATGGGGATAGGACTATAAATATTCTTCAGCGAGTTAAAAATTAATTGATCCGATTCTGCACCCTTAATTGAGATGTTTGCAGCTTTTTAAAAAAATAGTAAGAATAAATTAGCGGATTTCCAGCTTCGCGAGAATATCCTCGATAGTCTGTTCGTCTTCCAGTTCTGCATCAAGAAGGTCTAGTGCCAGATGGTACGTGCCGTGATCTTTGTCCTTAACATTATTGGCAAGGTCATTGTACAACTTGATAACACTCCTTTCGAATTCCAATGCTTTTTCTAAAGCACTGCGAAGTGTCAAATACCTTGAAGGTTGAAGTTTGCCCAGTCCACTGTCTTGTTCCCACGATGAAGGGTCGTCTTTAGCGTTTGTCCCAAGCTGCATCAGCCTTAGAGAGACTTTTTTTGCATGTCCAAGTTCCTCATCTGCTC
>JARBAV010000282.1 GCA_029237515.1 Nitrososphaerales archaeon | reverse complement strand
TTCTTTCTGCTATGTCGCGAGCCATCCCTTCCGTACGTTTGGATATCCTTGCAGGAACCAAAGTGGTATCTAGAATGCTTTCAGAATGTTTGTTCTCTGCTACAGGAAAAGAGGAGACCTGCCCGGATTCATTTCTAGCCACCATGACGGATAATTCCTTCCGGAAAGGTATGATTTCTTCAACCATCCATTTTCCAAAGCTCTTCTCACTTGCTACGTTTGTAATTTCCTCTTTCTTGTAAATTAGCCGGTTCCCTCTTCCGTCATACGAATTTTCGCAAGCCTTCAATATTAATGGGAAATGTTTCAAGACAGCATTATTTGGACCACTGTCAGCATCTTCGACTAATGCAAAAGTGGGGACAGGCAAATTTTTTTCTTGCAGAAAGACCTTTTGTCTATATTTGTTTTGGATTATTTTGAGAGTCTCTGGAGCGGGATGAATGACCTTCTTGGTACGACTTAGATCGATAAGAACGTCCGAATCTGCCAATTCTATTTCATACGTTAGCACATCGACAAGATCAGACAGATTTCTTATTGCAGTTTGGTTTCTGAAATCCGCTACGATCAGGTTATCCGCTAACGAAGAGGCAGGACATTCTGGATCTGGATCCAGAATATGCACTTTGAGTGACATACGTTTCGCTTCTTGTGCAATCATTTTCCCTAGCTGACCACCCCCAATTATTCCAATTGACGGTTGACTTTGAGGAACGATTCGCGTTGTAATGTGCAAATGAATGCTAAATCATGTTACTAGTTATACTAATAAACGGTAGTGTTAGCTTCTGAAACGAAGTGATGGACTCAATTTGATAAATTCAAATTACACTGAAAGTTGCTTTTTACTAGCATGAAACGTGTTGCTAACTTGTTTCAAAAGGTATGCGACGAAGTGATTTCGTTGGATGATTCCATACGGTTTGCAGGTATATCGGACAAAGAGGGGAAGCTGCTGGCCGTCTCACAACGTCAAAATCTAAAACCTTTACTTTCGGATGAAGAAAGAGCACAATATGCAATCACTGCAGCTACCAGACAGTACACCAGATTACGCTGGGAATATCATCTAGGACGTATCCACTACGCCAGTTCTCGATATGAACGTCTCGCTAGAGCAACAATTCCTGTTGCCGACGTGAACAGTACCTTGTATTACGTGCTTTTACTTTCCTTCGATCCTGATATTCAGAATCTTCACAAGTTAATCATGGGTACTATCATTCCAAAAGTACGAAAATGGAAGAAGAAGCTACTATTAGCTAATATGGAACAAACTAAACAAGACTGACTATATGCCCCCAATTCAGTAGCGGAGTTCTAGCAGATTCTAAATATTAACAAGTATCAGCTACTACTGTTTTGCTGAAATCCCCCCATCAACAGTAATAACACTACCGGTTACCCATTTTGCGTCTGAAGAACATAAATATGAAACAGTCCCTGAAATGTCTTCTGGTGTTCCTATCTTCCTCAGTGGAAACGAGGTTTCAAGTAATCTGCGGGCATTTTCATCTTGCAAGTAAGGATCTATGATTGGGCTTTGTATAGTAGATGGAACAACGCAATTGCATCTGATACCAAACGGTCCGTACTCGACTGCAATACTTTTGGTGAGCATGATTATGCCAGCTTTCGTGACGCCGTATATGGACAGTGGAACGTTGGGAATTGCCCTGATTCCCAATAAAGAGGATATGTTGACAATACTACCGCTTTTGTTCTTAAGCATGAATGGAAGCACGGCTTTTGTCATTCTAAAAGTCCCAAAAAGATTCGTATTGACAAGCAAGCTCCATTGTTCTTCAGTCATGAGATGAAATGGAGTTGGATCACTTATTATCCCCGCGTTATTAACCAAAATGTCGATGGTTTCAAATTTAGAGAATATTTGCTCTGCAGCGCTAATCACCTCGCCTTCTCTTGTAAGATCTGCCTTTATTGCAAGGACGTTCTTTTTCTCCTGAATTATTTCGGCTACTTTATCGAGGCTTTTCCTATTCCGTCCAATCAATACAACTTTACACCCTTCATACGCAAGCCTTTTGACTGTCGCTTTCCCGACTCCACCTGCAGCACCTGTAATTACCGCTACCTGGCCTTTAGACTTCATTATCGCTAAAACCGCCTAACTTTTTAAAGAGTCTTTCGCATCGGTCGGACCCTGGTGCTTGCTTTTTTTTACTACCGAACGTAATAATAATACATCGTGTTGTAATTAATTTCACGAAGGATTGATTTTGGCGTTATGAAGATATTACTGGATACTAGTGCAATAATTGACGGCGAATTTACTAGGATACTTGAAAGAACCAAGAGTTCCGAATATTCTATCATCATCCCGGTCGCAGTAATGGACGAGTTGCAGTCTCAAGCTTCCACAAATAAGGAATACGGCTTCATTGGTCTGAATGAAATTAAGAAGATTAGAAGATTATGCAAAAGCTTGAATATAGAATTGAAAATTCTAGGTGAAAGGCCTACAGTAGAAGATATTAGTCTGGCCACTCGGGGAAGAATTGATGCAATAATTAACGAGCTGGCCCTAATTGAGGAGGCCACCTTGGTGACTGCGGATTACGTGCAATCGCAGGCCGCAGAAGCTTATGGTATTCAAACTTGGCACATACCTCGTCAGATCAATAGCTCATCAATAGGCTTTGAAGGCTACTTTGACGAACATACTATGAGCGTGCATATGAAAGAAGGTGTTATGCCTGTGGCCAAGAGGGGTGTCCCGGGGGACTTTCACCTCGAAACCCTGGATAACAAACCAGCCACGAGGAATGAACTGACGTCAATTGTAAGAGAAGTATCAGAGCTATGCAGGAATCCAGAAATTGGAACGGTTGAAGTTAGCCTAGATGGAGCTACGGTATACCAATATGGAAGCTACAGAATTGCTGTAACTAAACCGCCGTTTTCTGACGGCATGGAGATAACTGTTGTTAAGCCCATTGTGAAGCTCCGAATTCAGGACTATCACCTTTCGATCAAGCTACAGAACAGACTAGATGAGGGAGCTGAAGGTATAGTCATTGCTGGACCCCCAGGTTCAGGTAAGAGTACTTTCGCGAGCAGCTTGGCTGAATACTATGTTGATAGAAGCAAGATTGTGAAGACGTTTGAATCTCCAAGAGATTTACAGGTGAAAAAAGAAATTACACAATACGGCCCTTTAGAAGGTAGTTTTGAAAATGCAGTAGATATTCTGCTTCTAGTAAGGCCAGATTACACAGTGTTCGACGAAGTCAGGAGGAAGGCAGATTTTGAAGTATTTTCAGACATGAGACTTGCAGGTGTGGGTATGATAGGAGTTCTTCATGCTTCCACTTCGCTAGATGCAATTCAACGTTTCATAGGGAGAATTGAACTTGGAATGATCCCTCATATTATAGACACAATTATTTTTATCAAGAATGGATCGGTAAATAAGGTGTTTGACATCTCTCTAACTGTTAGGGTCCCGTCTGGGATGTCTGAACCTGACCTCGCGAGACCTCTTGTTGAAATCAAGGATTTTGAAACTCAGGAAGTGGAGTATGAAATCTATACCTACGGCGAGGAAAATGTAGTAGTTAATATTGGTAGTTTGGAGAAACATGAGAATCAACATGATGCAATAAAAAAACTGGCTGCGGCGCAGATCAAGGACACAATTAGGAGATTTGATCCAAGAGCAGAGGTTAGGATAATGTCGGAGAAAAAAATTGAAGTCAGAGTGGATAAGGATGCAGTTCCTCGGTTGATCGGCAAAGGAGGATCAACAATAAGCGAATTGGAAAATATTCTTGGGGTGAGTATTGACGTAGAGGCGAAAACCCCTGCCTTGGGTAAGCAAATTGAGTTTGACATTGTAGAAGCTGGTTCTGCAATAACTTTCCTGACAAACAACAATGCTGTCGGAAAAGCTATTGACATCTATGTAGAAGATGATTTTGTTCTAAATAGCCAAGTGGGTAAGAAAGCAAAGGTAAAGATTGACAAGAGATCAGCGAGTGGCAAAAAGCTCATAAGCGCATTCCTTTCAGGTCAGGAAATAAAGATTTTCTTAAGCAGATCAGTCGAGTAATTAATTATGTTACTCGGTTTGAAGGCGTTGGAGGGTTTGAAAAATATTTAGGAGAAATACATGTCGAACAAAGTGTCATTGGATATGCAGAATGCTCTGGGCTTGCAGAAGCTTTATTTAAAAGAGCAGCCCCGTTTTAAGGGGCGGGGCGATGTATTTGGGTAATTTAAGAAAAGACTATGTTCTTGAAAAATTTGTGATTCTTCCGTATCAAATAAATAACTCGGTCAATGTTGACCTGAAAACTGGTTGTCCATTTTGTCCTGGCAATGAATTGATGACGGAGCGCGCTACGCTAGCTCTTGTGGCAAAGGACGGGATCCTTAAGCGGTTATCTGATACTGAGGAAAGTCCAATTGAAGAATGGTGCGTTCGTGTATTTCAGAGCAGCAATCCATCTGTCACAACTTTAGAATCCGTGGATTACACGGATAAGCCGCATTACAGTGAACCTGCTTACGGGTATCATCAAATTGTAGTAGCCTCTCCTGACCACAATGCGAATTTATCCTCGATATCAATTGAGCAGTGGACCAATGTCCTGCTTGTCATTCAGGACAGAGTTAGATGGCTGTATACCCAGAAGGGAGTAACTTACGTATCCATATACGTCAATGACGGAATCGCAGCAGGGGCCGCATCATCCCATCCTCATCTAAATCTTCTAACACTATCTACCATACCTCCAGTTATAGAGATCGAAGCGGAGGCAGCTCACAAGTTCATGAACGAAAACGGAAATTGTCCAGCCTGTCTAACGCTAGGCGTCGAATCAGAGGGGCCTAGGCAGATACTATCTACTGATACATATCTTGCATTCTGTCCATGGGCCTCAAGCTACCCATATGAATTCTGGATATATCCGAAGAAACATATGACGACATTCTCTAAGATCAGCCAAAAGGAAATAAGTGGACTAGCAATGATCCTTAGAGCTACACTAGGGGGACTGTCTAGAGCGCTAAATAATGTTCCCTTCAATTTAGTGTTTCATCTTTCACCTGAAAAGAAAAACAGTAGACAGATCCACTGGCATATAGAAGTCTATCCCCAGCTTCACACTTGGTCTGGTCTTGAACGAGGGTACGGCATTTATGTAAATAGGATTGGGCCTGAAAAAGGAGCTGAATTGCTTGGCGCAGCTTGCAGGAAAGAATTAGCAGAACTCGTGGGTATAACCTGACTCTATCGTAGTTGTTGGTCGGTTCATGGCGAAGTTAGAAAGCTGGACTTCAATTGGGACCATAGCGATGGGTTTACTTTTTGTATCGATGATGATCTCATTTTACGCATTCTTGATCGGACCGGAAGGGGAAGGTCCTAATGTGGATGTGGATCCTGGAGCACTGCTTTATCAAACCATTTCGATCTCAGGGGCTCCTTGTCTAATTTTGGCAGGTATCGTGTTCGCCCTGTCTTTTCGAAACAGGAATGTCTTTGCAGGATTAATTCTCATCTTGACAGGACTGGCACTCATAGTGGGAATGATATTCACCAATACAATGATACAAGATATTAATATCCAGTTCAGAACTACGGGTTTGGAGTATGCACCGAGCATCTTTGTTGTAGCTGGAATAGGTGTACTTGCTTTAGGGACTTTTATTGCCAAAATTGCTCCACAAAGCAAGATTAGACATACAAGAGATTTTGAGCAATAGTCATCATTCGCTTCCTGCCTTTGCATTGAGAATAATATAGTATTAAACAGTCGTAAGAGCACCAAATACAGCTACCAGAAATGCTACTTATTTAATGATAACAGAGCGGTAAAGATCAAAGAGAGGGCAGTAATAAGAGAATTGACGACTAATGTAGCGCTCGATGTTACCTTGATCGGAACTAATACCTTAATCAATTAGAGTTATGAAATAAGATTTTCTCTTTCAAATAACATCAAATATCTTACAGACGAGATACTTGGATAAATTGAATGGCACGCAAGATAGTTCGCTTCGTCGCACCACCATTAAGGGCTTTTCGTTGCCAGGACTGCGAGGTAGTTATTTGACCCTTGGACGTACATGCCATCTAAATCCCTCTGCGATTATTCTAGAGGCCTCTATTATATTCTGTACGCTAGGATTCGAGCAGGATAATACCATCTTGAATCAAACTTGTTCGGCCATTAGAGAAG
>JARBAV010000281.1 GCA_029237515.1 Nitrososphaerales archaeon | reverse complement strand
CGGCAGACACTTTGCTACCGTTCGACGTTTGCCTCTAATCTCGACAACATCTCCTGTAGAAGCGGTGAGAGAATCCATTGAGTCATAATCAATACGAGCTACTCCTCTGCCAACATCTCTAGTATAAGCTTCAAGTACTTTTAGCGAGAGTGTATTCTGGCTCACGATGATACCTAGAACTTAACTCATCTTTATACCTTATTAGCTTTCGCTTTCGTTTTTTCACTTCAAATAAGGCGTGTAAGAAGTATCTAAGATATCTACTGTTAGCATAAACTTAAAATCACCTATTCAGAATCCTTGATGTGAATATCCAAGTTGGGGAAGAGAACCTTAGTCCGAAGAAGAGGAAAAGGAGGAAAACAATTTAGAGCGATTAAAGTGGGCAAACTAGCACCGGCAAAATATCCCTATTATAATCTGGACGAAAATCATTCCGGAGTAATTGTTGATATAGTTCATGAGACGGGGAGAGATGCCCCATTAGCCAAAGTGCGTTTTGAAAATGGTATTAATTCCTATATCCCTGCTTCTGATGGGTCAAAGGTCGGAGATTATATTGATATGGGACCAGCAGCTAGTGCAACAGCGAGAAACATACTTCCTTTAGAGTCCATCCCAGATGGAACCATAATATGCAATATTGAAAAGAACGCTGGCGATGGAGGAAAGTTAATCAAATCTGCAGGTTCGTCGGCTATAGTGTTTTCTCATGGCATGGAAGGCGTCACTATCAAATTTCCTTCAGGCAAATTTTCTATGCTAAACCGTAGGTGCAGAGCCATGATAGGGGCAATATCAGGAGGAGGAAGAAGAGAGAAACCATTTCTGAAAGCAGGCAATAAAGAAAGGTATATGCACTCACGCGGCAAGCTTTATCCTAAGGTTAGGGGAATCGCTCAAGCAGCGGTATATCACCCACATGGAGGTGGTAGACACCAGCACATTGGGCGTCAATCTTCAGTAGGCAGAACAACCCCTCCAGGAAGAAAAGTTGGAAACATTTCCCCAAGGAAAACTGGGAGAGGAAGGATCAAGGAGCGAAGGTAGTTTGATTTTTGTATACGTATAACATTCTCCTCTCTCCGATCTATGCCGAAGGACGATCGAGAACCTATTTGGAGAAATCTTTTATTGGTAAGTTCTGCCGGAACATATCAGCTATTAAGCGTCTAAATTAGTGACCAATATCATACATCTTGATTTGTTAGCGCATGAATGGCCATGCCGATTAAATTCATATTCTAGCAGACTTTAATGAAAGCTGTCATGACGGGATACAGGATGTCTCTCATTGTCTTTGCATCATTCATCATCATTGGAGGCATTGTTATCTCCTATCCTCCACCCTCTAAAGAAGTTAAGGCTCAACATCACGGCGCGCCACCTCCTGCAGCAGCGATTGGAGACAGAAAATTGGTATTGGATATGAAAACAGCACCTGTGAATATTAAACAAGGTGAGGATGTTCTAATGACTATTGGATTCCTAGATGAAGGAAAAAGCGAAAATATTCAACATGTGACCATTAGAATGGATATATCCAAGGATGGGAAACACATAATATCTGACTTCTTTCACGATCATAACGGTGAAGTTAAATTGATGTTTAAAAATAAAGGAGGAGGTTCATCAAGTCACGCTATCGGGGGAAACCAAGATGTGCTGACAAACGCATGGATAGCCGATCCAGGGTCCCCAATAATGATTAGCGGCCCCGTATTCAATCAAAGTGGTACATATAATGTAATTTTGGAGTTAAGTACGATAGACAATGACAAGACAGATTTAGTAGAACCATTAGAATATCCTTTCGATCTTGATGTTTCATAGAGTTGGAATCTGCTCTAGTCACAATTTTTGATTATCGTATGGCGATTCGTTAAGATGATTCCTTCAACGACCTACAACTTAATCACATGCGTGATCACCCTTCCATGATTTCCACTCCCGGTCTATACAGCTAATGCCAGCTGTCTTTTTAATGTGTGTGGGGTCACATCCGTTGTTCGCATCCTCGCTTAGTCATCGATCCGAAATCTTCCAGCTATTGTTGGTTGATCATATTTCCGAAAGTTGATATCAGCTGAGATAATTTGAATATAAAATTGGATCTTTCTTTTTTACCCATAGAACTAAGATCTTCCTTCATAGGAAATATCAAAACAGAGTTAAGTTCTCACGATGACTTGATTGGCATTACTGAAACAAAGTCAAATTCAATGTTCTCAGACAGACATGAAAATAGAATAGTTGGTTTCGCAGATGATAATGACCAACTATACACTGTCCAATGGGTCAGTGGTTCATTAAAGGATTTCAAACTCTTTATAGAAAATATACTAAGAAACAATTATGGTGAGTACATGGTAGCTGAAGATATCGAGTCAGCCGATACACTAACAATACTCAAACAGGGTGACGTTGAACAGTTTGGCATGTACGTATGTAGTCATTGTGGGACATTCTTTAAAAGCATAGAGGAAAGAACTGTGCATGAGAGAATCCATTATTTTATGTAGGGTGGATGAATCTATAGTTTGGCAAGCCCCATCTGCCTATCATTTTACTGGTAGAAATGGATGCAGATTGTTCGAGCAACCCGCTTGCCGATCCCGATCACTTCCGAGATCTCTTCTTTACCAATCGCCAGGAACTATTCGTGGATTCAAAAACTAGTGAATAGCCTTGTTTGTTAGTTTCGAAAATGACAGCTGTAAACTCTAGCATTAAAAAAAGGTCAACTACCTATCACATCACACTTGCTGTTTCTATTAACACAAAAAAGATCATTCTAGGACGACAATAGATACTCTACAGGGAACTTTGATCCTATATTTTCCATATATTGTTGCTAGAAGAATGTTGACATTATTGTCTTATTTTAAAAGCTATAATGTATTTACAATTTTCGTAGACGGTAGATCATTGCATACTAGCATAATCAGGAATATTAGTATTGGTAACGTATCTGAAAAGACTATCTCTAGCATTAAAAAAAGCATCGAAAAAGCTAGGTCTCACCTAAACGATCATGTCACCTCGGAAGGGAGAATAATCAATCTAGATAAAAAATGTGAATATTGCCAGATATATATGCAAGAATAGCAATCGGTTTTATCTCTTTAGTTCAACTCAAAATTGAACTTTTAAGGTGCCTACAATTAACAGTATTTCTTAGGTAAGATATGATTCAGTTTCACAAAGGAATGGCAAGAATTGAAGCTTCTGTAAATTCTCTCAGATCAATAATGAATCTTGTATCAAGATTAGATTTATAATCACACAAGAAATCGGCATGGGAATACCATAACCTAGAAGGCTTGTCAGATATTTTTAAAAATAGAACTTATATGGGTTAGGACGAATATTCTTGCTCTTTATGCCTTACAGTTGATAAGAAAAAAAATTACTAAATTAAGCATTAAT
>JARBAV010000280.1 GCA_029237515.1 Nitrososphaerales archaeon | reverse complement strand
GAATATGTTGATTCTCTAACCCCTTCAGCAATAAAACGAAGAGCAAGATCAACACGTCTTAAAGGGGCTACGTCAACTGAAACGTGGTAGACTACTCCTCCGTAGACGATTCTGGTAGTATCTTCATTAGGTGATGCATTCTCTACAGCTTTAACAAATACCTCTACTGGATTCTTACGGGTTTCCAAGTGTATTATTTCAAATGCAGTCTTTAGCACGTTCAAAGATTTTGCTTTCTTACCACCCATCCGGCCAGTATTTTTTGCATATCTTTTTCCAAAGTGCATTAGCTTGTTGGCGAGCCTTTCCACAATGTTAACTTCAGATTTTTTCAGCCGTTGATGTTCATGTCGCCCGAAGGTGATGGGAATAACTGAAGGTTTTAACGATATCACTTTCTGAAGGCCAATATCGCCGATTTCTATCCTTCTTGTATCCCATTTATTGAATAAAAGCAGATTTGCCTGTTCCTTTCCACTCATTTTAATTACCTTCGTGGTTTCTCCTTTCGTCCTAAGACTAGCTCATTAAGGGAAACGCCGTTTACTTTGAAAACTCTCCACCTTACTCCAGGGATATCACCCATAGCTCCTCCCATTGAACCTCCAATCCCCTCGAGCATTACCTCATCATGCTCATCTACGAAATTCAATGCCCCGTCCTTTGGTAAGAATGCAGTGATGGTTTTTCCATTCTTTATTAATTGTACTCGAACGCACTTTCTTACGGCTGAGTTAGGTTGTTTAGATTCTATTCCAACTTTTTCAAGAACAATTGCTTTTGCCTGAGGAGCCCCTTCAAGAGGGTTAGCTTTCTTGTCAAGCATCAACATTCGCCTCTTGTAATACTTGTTCGACCAGCGTGCACGCTTTCTCTTTGCCTTGAGCACACGCCCGGCGAATAAACCTAACGGTGATTTTGCCAATTAATCCATAACCTCATTTCCAATCATTCTTTCAGATGCACTTGTTATCAAAACATTGGATATTTGAAAGTACCTCTTTGCCAACAATCTAGCTTTCTCAGCGTTCCTTCCTTCCTTTCCCACAACAACGCCTTTTCGCTTTGCATCTACTAGAACTACCGCTTGTTTGGAACCGTCTGTTCTCACGGTGATTTTTACATCATTTACCATTTGAGGGTTCAATATATTGCGGACGAAATCGCTTGCATCATCAGAATATTCAACTAGTTCTACTTTTCTGGCAACAACATTTTGTAGCTGTCGTATAGTCGCACCACCCTTTCCTATGGCAAGACCCATCTGGCCCTTGTTGACAATAAAAATAACACGGTCCATCTTATCATCAACTACACAATCCCTAGCAGTTACACTTGTGATACTCTGAAATAGAGACATAAGTCGCAATTCATCAGAAGTTAATTTGATTTTTTCCGTCAAATCTTAAATCACCTTACTATTATAGGCACAAAGAGAGCATACATGCAATTTGCGAATCATGCATCTGATTCATTGTCGCCAATTTAAGTCTTCCATGTGGAGCAGATAGCTGTCCAGTTACCCGTCAAGATCAATAGGAAATATGGGTAATCATCCGCATTACGAAATTACCAGATTTGAATTTGTAAAGGGCGAGCGTGCCATATTTTCATGCATTTGAAAGGAACGAACCAGCTCACTTTTCAGAGAGAATATTTCGAATTTCTTCTTCAGTTCCTGTTCGAATGGATAACACTGATATTCTGTGCGGCCTGTTGCAAGCTCTTCCTAACATTACTGATGTTCCATGAAAGCTAAGCACTGGGATACCATTAGATTTCGCCTGTTCTTCAATATCGCCTCTGTTCCTGCCGCTAACCGAATCAGATACAAGAATGAGTTTTGATCCTTTGGCAAACCTCGTAACCTCTTTGGTCCCTTTCTTGTACTTGCCACTTGCTACCGCTTCTTTAATCAGCTTCTCTAGCGCTTTCATCAGCATTCTCCTCCTCCTTGACTTTCATATAAAGATCAACCATGCCAGTACCAACCGGTACAGTAGCTCCTACTATAACGTTTTCTGTGACTCCCCTCAAGGTCTCTACCTGTCCTTCAAGAGAAGCCCTTGCTATGGTAGGGACTGTAATTTCAAACGCGGCGCGAGCTAGTACGGATGTCTTTGTTCCCGCAATACCATGTCTTCCTATCTGTTGAAGGTACCCTTTGGATGACATCAAGTCAGCCACCAACATGATATGACGGAGATCAACCTCCAGCCCCTGTTCCTCCAAAGTGTTTGTGATTTCCTTCACCAATGCCGTTCTCGCAGCCTCTATTCCTAGTGTCTGCCAAATCTCATAAACATTATTAGTCGAAACCCTACGGGTGTCTACACCAGGGATTTGTACAACCTTCGATAGGTTCGAGCCTGCAGTTTGAATAACCCATTCTTCATCTTGTTTTACGATTGTAACTCTTTCAATATCGGGCACACCCTTTACCCTGGCGTTCAATAGTTTATTCTTCAAAGTCAGGATCGTTTGGGCGTCCGGTTCGTCTGGAATCGAGACTCGTATGTGATAGGGTTTATCTTTCATACTAATGTCGTATCTCTTCTTTGAACCCTTCAGGACATCAAATACCTGTTCAAGTTCACATCCGCGTTCGACAAGCTGTTCCTCAGAGAAGTAAAAGTTTAGGATTCCACTATAGTCAATATCTGTTTTATCTATTAAGTCAGAGACACGAGTATAAATAATCTCTTTGGCTACTTGTAGCGCTTTTTCTCTACTAACCTTATGTTCTTCATCCAGGTAAATATCCATGGTTGGCGTAACTGGCTTCTTACGTGCATCTACAAGCTCAATTAATCGAGGTAACCCCAATGTCACATTTCTTTCCTTGACACCAGCAAAGTGGAAGGTTCTAAGAGTCATTTGTGTACCTGGTTCACCTATGGATTGTGCTGTGACCACACCAACAGCCTCGCCTGGCTCAGCCATGGCTTTTTCTGTGAATTCTACAATTTTTCGAACTACTTTTTCTACTCCAGCCTTACTCATTCGATTATTCAAAAGAGTCATTTCTAGATTAGACTTTACTTTTACATTGAGTTTAGCTCCAAAAGAGTTTAGTATCTTCGCGATTTCTATATCGGTTGCTTTTTTACCTTCATCCACAATCGATTCACCTTCAATTAATCTGAGGGTATTTACAGCCTCACCATGGTCACTCTTCGCAGGATCGATCCCGTCTTCGCCGTACAAATACTGGATAATATTTCCATGAGGATCTCTCACGGTCAGGTCATATTCAATTTTCAAATGCTCAAGTGCATTTATCAATCTTCTTTGCATGTATCCGGACTGTTGGGTCCTAACGGCTGTATCTACTAAGCCTTCCCGACCACCCATCGCGTGGAAGAAGAACTCTAAAGGACTTAAACCGTCCCGATAATTGGATTTGACAAAACCCTTTGCGTCAGGATTGGTATCATTTATCCTGAAGTGAGGCAGAGACCTGTTGTGATAACCCTTGTTAATGCGCTTGCCTCTAATGGATTGTTGTCCCAGAGCCGCAGTCATCTGACCTATATTCAGCGTCGAACCTCTGGCGCCAGTCGATGCCATAATCACCCCAGAATTATCATCGGGAAAAGCTCTATCTGCTGTTTTTCCTGCCCTATCCCTAGCCCGAGACAACTCATTAACCACATACAACTCCAGAGCTTCTTCGGGAGACAATCCTCTCGTCAGAGGGAGAGTGCCATCTTTGTACTGCTTTATCAACTCGTCTACCTTTTCATAAGCTCGCTCGATAATGGCGCTTATTTCCTTCCTTGTTTCATCACTCAGCCACAGGTCTGAATATCCATAAGAGAATCCACGTTGAGTCAAATAGGTTTTGAGTATAATCAAGATTGAATCTAAAAATTTCCTTGCTGTGTCATTTCCATAATCCTTTGCTATTCGATGAAGCACACTGTCTGGCTCCTCAGCGCCAATCGAGGCCTTATCTATAACTCCCCCTAAGAGTCGGCCGTTTCTAATTATGACGTCTTTACCTTCGCCTTTGGATGCTTTATTCCACTTGGAAGTGATAACAAAATTGAAATCAGCAGGAAAGAAAAGTGAAAAAAGCTGCTTACCACTGTAAAGTTGAAAATCTCCATCCTTTGAATCCGCCTCAGGAAGCACACCCGCATACCCTCCACTTAAGGCCATGTTAGCG
>JARBAV010000279.1 GCA_029237515.1 Nitrososphaerales archaeon | reverse complement strand
GTGTAGATCCAGAAAAACCTACTTACTTTTTTTATTACTCAATAGTGTCGTTTTGAAAAGCGGTGAATGCGGATTTACATATAGAGTCTTCTTTCAGGTATTTTGCCGATGTTTTTATGTTCGCTAATTTTTCGGATAATTAGTGGTGCCGTCCGAACATGATGGTAGAGCTACTCCTTCTTCTGCTACTCCTTTAGCACAGCATGATAGGACTCTCTATGCACAGTATCAACATTACCTTTTGGCACATAAGTCTGCAATACCTCAACTTCGATCGGTTTGCTAACAATAAAGGTGATTTCCCAGACCATATTTTACCATCATCTCGCAATGGGTAATGCAAATACCACTTCATGAAGGGGTTACCCAGTGTGCCTCACTGGTGCGAGGCTTGACATTTCAACACGTTGTTCTACTATTAGACTCCGAGGGCTTTAAGAAAGTCGAAGTATCAAAATATCTGTTAACTGAGGAAAATGGTCAGTAATAGGTTAGATTTAGCACAGGATATTTAGGAAACCATCAACATTGATCCTTGCCTTCACCTTTGAAAGTTGAACGTTCGCTCTTCTGAAATTACACAATGATTGTACCAAAATAGATCTCGAAGAGGCTTATTTCTTTGAGGACTTCAAAACAGAACACTTTAGTGCAAGTTCGTGATCATTAACTTTGGGCTGACTATCCTGCCTCCTATACACGAGGACGACCAGAGAAATTACCTAGATGAGAAGTATTCAGTTAAGGTAGAGAATCCTCTTGCAAATTCTTTCCCCTGGTGGTTTGAACTCTACAACAGGATAAAATTGTTCTCTTGGTGGCTTAAATACAATGTGGGGATTGCCCATCAAGCAGCGCTTAAAGACAAGATAATCGAACTCGCTAGTTCTATGGGTCTGCAGGACAGATGGACTGATAGAATCGTTAGACATGCAGTTTCCGAATTTTCAAAGAAAGGACTAGGACCAGACTACTATGGTTATCATAATATAGACCACGAGCTTGAAGCTACATACTTTGCACTTTTAGCACTAGATGGACAACTAAGAGCGTCAGAGACAGGATACAGAAAATTTAACGATAATGACATTAAATACCTTTTTGTGGCTGCACTTTTTCACGACTATGATCCTCTCAAATTGTCAGACAAGCCGCACGAAGATTCGGTTGAGTATTTTTTAAGGCATGACAAAAAAATAAAAAATTTCATTGATGATATTGATATTAGCCTAGATCTAGTAATCGCGATAATATACCGTACGACTTATCCTTTCAAAGGGGAGAACGCTGAGCATGCAAAGAGGAGAATGCAAGAGTTATTTCTAAACGCTGGCGTACTTGAGGGGGATATCAGAACAAGAGAACATTATGAATACCTGGGGTGGCTCTTATCAGTGTGTGAACGAATGGCAGGTTATGCTCTGGGAGATTATGAGCATGCCAAGACGCTTGCACGACGCAATGCTCATGCTCTGGGGTGGCATCCTTCATTCATTAATGAAGAGTCTGTCAAGTATTTTAGCACGTTAAAGGAAGAGAAGGAAATGACGCAAGGTGTTCTACGTTGCTTGCCTGAACAATACAAGAAAAATTTCTATAACAACGTCGAGTCTTTTAGAGAGGCTTGGGAAGATGAAAACAAGACCAGAAGTTCAATTAGAAAAAAAGAATTGTCGCTCGTTTGTAATGTAGAAAATACTTCTGATAAAGGCCTGTCTTCGGAAACAAGAGATGCTATTTTAAAGATCTATCAAGAACTGCGTGTTCCATTACAGTTGGATAAGACTCAATTCGTTAGATCTTTGCATGATCGCAATGCTATATTGATAACGCTCAAGATAAAGGAGGGACCTAGTATCAGCAGCAGCGGCGGTAATGCAAGCAGTAGCAGGCCTGGTTACTATAGCAATTTTGACACCAATGACGAAGATGTTTCCGACAGCAACAAAATAGTTGGTTATGTGAAGGGGGGACCGTTAGAAAATTATACGCTTAGAAGAGGCACACACGACGAAAATTGGGGCGAACGCAACACTGCATATATGGAATGGATTTGCATCAAGCCTGGATATTGGGGAGAAGCGGGTGGTCACGAGCTTAGAACAAACATTATGCGAGAAGCTAAAATCAGCGGATTTAAATTTGTAACTGGCTATGTTCATCGAAGTGTCATAGTGAAGAGAATAAACAGAGGAGAATCAATACAAATAGTACAAAAGTATGACCCCGACAAATTAGATTATTACAGGTTAGATTTAAACAAATTATTGATAGACATCATGGAGCCATCACAGCCGCGTTCGACGTCACGATCTTCGTCGTAAAGGTTATCATGATATTAGCGGAGGATTGCCCTCTTAAATTAAAATTATGAGGTATCACCACTTTTCGAATCATGGTCATCCTTCTGTCCTGATTGAAGAGGCATTTTCTGTCTCCAAATAACTCTCCGTGACCTAAAGGTTACGGTCCAACCCTCCAACAGGGTGGAGAGCTTACAGGGTAACTAAATTATCTACAGGTGATACTACAATTACCCCTGAACTAGTCGTACCTGTACTTCCAGATCCCTTTATTACTGAAATTACTTCGTCCAACTTATTGTCGTCAACGATAGTTACTATCGTGTTTCTAGTTGAATATCTCATCTTCATGGTCCTCCCTTTGAAGCTCAATTCCCTTTTCTCACCTTTTCCCATCCCTTTTGATTCGAAGAACGTTGCTTGGAAATTCGACGACTCTAGGGAGGACAGTACTGCTTCCGCCTTTTCTGATGATACGTAGGCCTCAACTCTTTTCATAATATTATCTACATTATTATCGGACAGCTATTACTTATATTTAATATGCTTATATTAATCGCTTATATCTTCCCTAATGTTTATCTGTTTTAAGGATTAGCTTACTTGCTTGTATAGTTTTGACTAGTTTCTATTTGATCCCAGTGATTGACCATATTGTGTTGAGGGATCTTGGCCAAGATTTCAAATCATGAACTAAAATCCTAAAATTGTAGCTCAGGAAAAATGGAGAACGATAACAGGTCAATAACCTGGAGGACAGAAATAGGATTGGCAGATGTCATTTCTGGATCAGATAGGAGTAACCTAACTCATCGTCCACCCAAAACCACCAACACCAATTATGAATTTATAGAAGCTCCGAAATTATCTTATTGCCTTAGTCAACGTAAATGTTGTCTTCAATAATGGATATAATGTGCTATCAAGGATTATTGTCGAATCGTCAATAAAATGGATGGAATGTTCAAATCCCTACTTAGCTTCAAAGCTAACGTGCTTGCGTCATATTCATTCATTGGTCAAATCGATCCTTTACCTGCAAATTATGAATGCAAAAGGAGCTCTTGCTTTGTTTAATACTGATTGTTGGGTCAAATAACTAGCAGGCAGACAGCTCTCTCAAAAGTACAAACGGATTGAATTTGAAGTTGATTGTAGTCCTAATTGCATAATAATTCCCGCTTTTATTCGGACTTCGACTAAAATTCCAATTCAATCTAAGTGTTGCTGAGTGACGTTCTCCGGAATCTGCGGACTACGTTTCTATTAACTAGGAAGGTTCCCTAATAGACCTGATAGTTCATGGTACCTTTCCAAAAAGCGCAGACCCTTTTGGGTAGTCTGATAGGTTGCTTCCTCTTTGTTATGTGCCAGCAGAGCAGCGTTTAGAGTAAGCGAGAGGAGTCCCTTAAGCTGGGACTGGGATAAGAGTGCACCATACATCATCTTCGTCTTCAAAACAGGCCCCTCGCTAGCAACTTGTAACATTTGTGCTATCAGATCTATTTTACTTCTATACTTCATCGAATATGCGGATCCAATATTGGAACGAAAACGATAGAGATATATTTATCGGTAAAATTCAGCTGAAGACCCTTTAATTAAGTCGATTTTGGTATATTAACGCATACTCATGAGTGTTTTTGCTTTCCAACATGAGGTAACTTGGTCAAACCGTTAATATCGGGCACTGATAACTTCGAAAAGTTGGCAGTTAAAGGTTATCTCGGTGAACAGAGAATTATACCCACGGGTATTGCACCACATCAATACACAAAAAAACCTTTGAATGAGATAAAAAAAGGAACGGGAGATTTTAGCCTAATCTGCCGATTTAGGTTTCTTGGAATAAATCTACTTTCACTTTAGTACTTAAATTCCCAATTATTTCTAATCATCGCTGTTTTCGTCCTCATCACTACTGCCGGCATCATTCTCACCGCTTGTAGAAGGGCTGGAAGAATCTTCACC
>JARBAV010000278.1 GCA_029237515.1 Nitrososphaerales archaeon | reverse complement strand
CGTGTACGTCTATTCCATGCTTCTTTGCATTGGCTAGAAGTTCTTCTTCTGTTTCGCCGTACATCGTGTGAGTGCATACTGGGTCACCAGCATCTTTACAGTTCAGACTCAATGTCATTTGGTCATTAACCGATTAAGTCTTGGTCGCTTTTATCTATTAAGCAACTTTGTTAATTATAACAAGGCTTTAAAGTGTTTTAAAAGAATCACGAAGAAATTTTAATGAGTGGAGCATGAACCAACTACACGTTCTATGAAAGGTCTAGCCCTAACAGAAATAGATCTATTCAACCGTATATATTCCATCCGTTATTAATGAGTTTAATCAATAGTCAAATGTCTGGTAGTTGTCTATATTAAGACGTATGACAGACAGATCTTTAGCAGAGAAAAATTAGAAGTTTTTATTAATAACATAATTTTGCATAATGTTGATCATCAAACTAGACAATATGTCCAGGCGGAAAAACATCATGACCAAATAGAGCAAATTCTTCTTCGGCACTATCATCAAATACTAATATACTCACCTACGGTATCATGCCCTACATAGACTGAAATTAGATAATAAGCTAAATGACTAAACAAGATAAATTGGTGTCACACTTATGCCATCAAAAACCTATCTTTCTGATTTTATAATGCAATTCTTTTATTCTATTCGATTGTACTCGTTTTTCCGCTCCTTGTTATTTTATAGACTCCATTTGAATCTTGTTTGACCCAACCTACATCTAAGAGAAAGTTAACCACACCCAGAGTGAATCGTTCATTATTATCAAGATCCTTAGCTATTGTTTCTATATTATCCTGATCATTTGTTATCCTCTTTAAGACATATTTTGCTAGTCTGATACCTGATAAATTGGCAGGATTAACATTCTGGTCGTCTATCGTTGGAATCTGTCATCTTTCCCACCATTATAATGATATACAATCCTACTATCACCTACATATATAATCATTAAACTCACTCTTAAGGTTACCTAATTGTGAGAATTGGGATCTGACATTTTAATTCCACTGACATCTTCACTATAATTGAGGATTGCACTCAGATCCTTCCCTTCGTTGAAGCCAGCGTCTTTTGTGAAGTTACTAGTTGTGATAACCCTTGCACCAGTGCCCATCAGGTATTTAGTAATTTTGAATACGACATCCAGTAAAGCACGCAATTTTATTTCACCCCATAAAGGACGGGCAACATGCTCTTGTTCTATTGCCGTCTAAAACTCTAGGAAATTCAGTTATAAATAATTTTTAAATAGATTTATGTGTTGCTCGGTTCGCACGTAATCTTTCCTTACCTTTTCTATAATTTGGTGAAGTCCGTAGAGGACACTTACAACACGGACAAGCATAGCCCTCATGAAATAGAAATACTTCACATCTGCTGCAGTATTTTATTCCTTCTCCATAATATCCAAAACTAGTACCAATTTTTGCACATATATTTTGACAGGGCATTACAAAGCACAATACACGATGATTTAAAGACCTTAAAAGCAGTGCGTTACCCTGCTGTGAAGGGGGGGAGTGCTTCTCAATTGCACTTTATTGTCATGGATAATACATCTCTATGGAATTTCCATTTTTGTATTTCTTTAAATCCACAATCATTTCCACAATTTTTGCCGCTACGCTCTTTGGGCCGAGCATATTGTCCTTATTTTTTTCAAAATAATCATAATTGTAATCTTGCCACATTTTTGTAGCTACTTGTCCAAGAAATATGGTCATTACCCTGATGCTATACATATTGACTTCTAACGACAAGCTCTCTGCTAAACCAGCAAGTCCAAACTTACTTGCACAGTAAGATGATAGACCACTGAACCCAGTCTTTCCTGCACCAGAATTTACATTTAATATGGTCCCAGATTTTCTACGGATCATGTGAGGAAGGACAGCCTTTGTGGTTAAGAAAGCGCCTTTAAGATTGGTATCTATTGTTTGATCCCATTCGTACTCAGAGGTATCAACTAATTTCTTATCAAAGGCAACTCCGGCATTATTTACAAGTATGTCTATGGATTCGCTTCCGAATCTGTCTACTGCTGCTCTTATAAGAGTATCCACCTGGGACGAGATGCTAATATCACAACTTTGTCCTAGAACGTTTACATGATTGTTTATTTCTCTAATTTCATTTACTACATCGTCGATTTCATCTTTAGTTCTAGAGCATAAAACAATATTTTCTACCTTGTTAGCTAACATAACTGCAGTTTCTTTTCCTATACCTCTTCCACTTCCAGTAATTATTGCAGTTCTGTTTTGAGTACTTTTTGAATGATGATGCACGTGTTCTTCTTCTTAGAGAATATCGGGCCCATTTAATGTTACTTTCTCAGTTACATTAACTTCAGGTTGATGTAGGAGTAAAGACAATGTCTTCTCAGCATTTTGCATGATTGTTGAACGTAAGGTTACCCCACACATTACTATCTAGTACTATCTAATAATGTATAGTTCAATCCAATACTTCTCTTTTCATATCGAAGTATCCCAGAGACAGGCAGAAAGGTAGACCATTTGAATTAGTTAAACCTTAGAAGCTTCTCACGAGTCCTAGAAATGATTCAAATGGGAGCAAAAAGAGGGCGTTAGCATGAGATTCAGGTAGAAAGCAGCAACCCGCAGCAGGCAGCATAAAAAAAAGCATAGGTGGAAAGAAAAAGGTAACTCAGGAATTGGACACTATAGTCAAGCAACAATGTACTAAATCAAAAATTGATATAAAATTTGTTATGGCACCCCTTTTCAAATTTGGGTTGAATTTGGAAATGATTTGGGAAATCACATAAGTAGTATCTTACGAAGATCTTTGTAATGAGTCTAGAGGAACAAGTAAAGGATCAAATCTGCAGTAGAAGTTATTCTGAAATGGAAGCTGCGAATCTCGACACTTTCTGCCCATCATGGGATGACAAGACCATATTATTAGTTGATGATCAGATTGATGTACTCATTACTATTAAGACCATGCTCCAAACATGTGGCTATGCAGTCGATGCATTTAATGATCCCTTACTAGCGTTGGATCATTTTAGAAAACACTCGCATGACTACAGGATAGTAATTTCTGATATGATACTGCCTACCATGTCTGGACTTGAATTTATAAAGAACATTAGGACGGTGAATCCCGAAATAGTAACATTCATCATAACGGCATTGGATAACATAAAGGATTTTAGCACGGATCTATTATACGATTCGACAGTGTTACAATTAGACGGTATCATTCATAAACCAATCTTATTGGCTGATCTATGTAGATCGGTAGGGAACAGGAGATAGGGTTGGAAAACTTTCTTCTACGTGATGGAAGAATTAAGAAGGTCATTATAATAGGCCTAGGTCAACTTGGTCTTCCTATAGCAAAATATGTCAAAGAGAAAGGATTTGACACATATGGGTATGATATCGAACAGAAGGCCATTGAACGCGCAGAGAAAGTAGCATCAATAAAGCGTGCTGATAGTTTCAGTGATTTTGATATATACATAATTTGTGTGTCCACTCATATGCCTGATGACATTTTCACACCTCAAATAGATGGATTATTATACATAGTAGAGGAAATTTCAAGGAAAGCTAGGAATGGGGCTATCGTCTCAATAGAAAGTACTATTCCTAGAGGAACATCAAAGAAAGTATTCGAAATACTTAACCACAGATTACATGTAGTACATGTACCACATAGATGGTATGCTTTAGAAGAGATTGAACATGGAGTTAATCAACTGCGTGTTATAGGAGGAGTCCATGATTGTTGTCTTAGAGCAGCATTGCAATTCTACACCGGGGATGGTAATAATAGTAATAATAACAATGCTAATGAAAATAGAAATCTAGGGATTCCTTTGCATACTGTATCAGATATAGAAATAGCAGAGATAACTAAGATTGCGGAAAATGCTCACAGATATTTGCAAATAGCCTTTGCCGAAGATCTCTATCTGTACTGTAAAACAAATAATCTAAGCTTCCCGGAATTGCGTGAAGCCATTAATACTAAATGGAACGTGAACATACTAGAACCTAGAGACGGAATAGGCGGACATTGTCTACCTAAAGATACCAGGATGTTTCTACAATCATCTAAATCAATAAAAAGTAAGATATTGACAGCGGCATTAGAGGTGGATCAGGATTACAGAAGACACAGACAATCCAGAGTTGAGCTGGAAGTATTGTGTAAGGATATATCCAAGTGATACAACAGAAACATCAGAAACAAAGTCAAAAACAAAGTCAAGACATGAGGTGCTG
>JARBAV010000277.1 GCA_029237515.1 Nitrososphaerales archaeon | reverse complement strand
TTGGAGCTTCGTACTTGGTGACTGGGGAAGTATTGTCCCAAAGGCCCATGAGCCAACATCGCCACGCTCTCAGGACAATTGAGGAAGAATCCAATTTGGTGGGAAAAGTAATTAGACCTTTGTCGGCCGGAAGGCTCCCTCCGTCAGATGCGGAAACATCAGGTTTTATTGATAGAAGTAATCTTCATTCTATCGTAGGTAGATCTAGAAAGGAACAGTTAGCATTGGCGAAGGAATTTGGAATTCAAAATCCTCCAAATTCTGCTGGAGGCTGTCTACTTACCGATCCATGCTTCTCAAAACGGGTTAATGATCTTTTTGAGCATATTGATGGAGTTCCGACCCTTAACGACGTCGAACTTCTTAAAGTGGGAAGACATTTCAGGCTCTCCGATGAAGCAAAGCTTATCGTTGGCAGAAACCAAAGCGAAAATGAAATGATGAAATTTCTATGTCTCGACGATGATTTCTCTTTTGAGGTTATTGAGTTTACTGGACCACTGGGAATTTTGAGATTCAAAAAAGATTCTGTTCTTAGGAACGATCTAATGCCGGTTGCGGGAGGAATAGTGGGTCGGTATAGCGATGCTCCAAGGGGTCGAAATGTTAAGCTGATAGTTCTTCACCAGCAAAAAGAATCCAGGATAGAATGTCAATTGTTGGATAATTCAGTAGTAGGAAAATTGAGGATATGATTTAACTCACCTTAGGGGTCAATATCTTTTGACCAGAATGACTATTTGATTATTTCTGAAATTCATTAAATGGATTAGAGATAATTTAATGCAGTCGCATGAACCACAAGTTTATTTGAAAGCAATAACTCTTCGCGATCCTGTTGAAGTTCAGTCGATTAAAGAAGACCTGAAGAAACAGATGATAGTGATCATTAGGGTCACTCCACTTGCTCAAAAAAGCGTTGATGAATTACGAAGTGTAATCGACGAATTATACAAATTTGTTCAATCCTCAGGCGGAGATATAGCAAGATTGGGAGAAGAACGGGTCGTTATCACTCCATCTATGGTAAAAATTTGGAGGGGTTCTTACGACATTACTTAGTGGCTTCTAATCGAGAATAAAAAACCTATTCGTATTACAAATCGAATTGTATTCTGATAGGCAAGTGATGCGTTACATCTTAGGCAATTGACAATTTCATGCTAGCTTCACTGCTTCTTCAACAAGCGGATGCTGTGTATGTAACCTGAGAATCCGATTAATCGATCCAGCTAAGTTCTGAGCTTTGTTTTTATCTCCATGATTTACAATCACCTTCCGCAGCTTTTGCTTCATTCTCTTTACATATGCCAGGATCTGCCCATAATCTGAATGATTTGTGAAATCGGTAAATCCTTCGACCCTACATTCGACATTAAGTCTCTTACCTTCGATCATTAAATCCTTCCTACCTTCTATCAGACTACGTGCTGGAGTGTTTGGTAAGGACTGGGATGTAAACACCACAGCGCTCCTAGGATCACCGCATATCTGATCAAGATAACCGATAGACGGGCCGTGGGTTAGCATTGATGAAGGGGAGACTATCAGATGTGAGCCTTTCCTAAGCTTCTTAGATTCAACAATTTGAGATTTTGGTGGTGTAAACATATTTACCGAAAAACCATCAATTTCGTGCTTGATTTCCTTTGATAGGTATTCCATGCAGATCTCGTAAATCGAACTGGCCTGACCGACAGATTTCTCAATGTAAATTTTTGCAGAAAGCAACCCCGCGTTAGCAAAATCGCTCAACGTCAAAATCAGCTCTTGAGATTGTCCCAATATTGGAACAGGAAAAAGCAGATTGCCTCCTTGAGATAAGCAGCTGTTGATCAGTTCAAGTAATTTTTGATTTATCTCATCTCTTGATTGAAGGATGTCTTCCTTACCCCCAAGAGTAGATTCGACTATGAGTGTCTCTACCCTTTGGAAGTTCCAATAGGCATTTTCCAGTGCCAATGATCTGCCAAATTTAAAATCTCCTGTATATACTAAATTGTGGTCACCGTTTCCAAAATGTAAGTGGGTAACTGATGATCCCAAAATATGACCTGCGTTAGCAAGGGTTAGCCGAATATCAGAGGTAATATCTGTAACTACCGCGTAAGGTAATGGTATCATATGAGTAATGACATCCTCGATTTCACTTGTAGTGGGATTCATGAAGCCCATTCCCTCCCTCGGTGGTGTGTTCCTCTTAAGGAGCAAATACGTTAAAGGAATGGTAGGTTCAGAGCAGTAAATTGGGCCCTTGTAACCATGCTTGAACAATATAGGCAGGAAACCTGAATGATCTAAATGTGCGTGACTCAGTACCACGCAATCAATATCGTCTATGTTAAGGCCAGTAACGTCAAATCTCGGTGTGAATGTTGTTATGTCAGTGGAGAATGAATTAATACCGCAATCAAGAAGGACATTACTCTCGTTCGTAGTGACTAAAATGCAAGATCTACCTATCTCGTTGAATCCACCCAAAAATACTAAGCTGACTTCAGTCCTTTCGTTTAGTCTTGGACGAAAGATCTTTTCACCTACTTCTTTATAGAATCGAATTCGGTCGCTTGCCTTTCGAACCATTATTTCATTGATTTGTTCTATTAATTCAAGATCGTTTGGCGATCGTCTGATCAAGAACCTCCACCCAGTTTTTTGAGATAATAGCGCGTTGTCTTGGTCGTTTATTGAATACTCCCTTGTCAAATCTTCGACCAATGCTGTAACTTCGCCAACTGCAGGATCAAATAATAATTTAGAAATCTTAGTACCATTTGGAAGTACATTGCATAACGCGCCAGCACATTCTGTCTCTGATCTCCTGATCGACTCGTCAGTTCGAACTACAATCCTTTTCTTCACCGTATTAACCATGTTTGAAACCACGTTACTGTTTAGGATAAAATAGGCCGGATTAGTGGAGAACAAAGCGATTCTGGGTCCCTCATATTCTATGCGCGTGAGCCCGGACTCTGAAGGTAACGTATTCAATATTCTTACCATGAAATTCTGTCCGGTCTGTTCATGAATCATAGGCTATCATCGTTCGCACTTATGCATATATATATGCTTGACGTCAAAAATTCCCACACAAATCGATAATCAGCTAGTAACAAATGGGAGAAATTCAGCCATCTGCATCTGCATCAAGTTTAATTCAATTTCCGTTCAAGAATTTCAACTTATGTAAAATTTTTGAACCAGCTGACTGAACCATACGATTAGGGAGAAGAGTTCTACGTTGATTCGCGGTCATTTCAAAATGCGAGTTGAGCAATGCTAATCGGAGACCTTATAAAGATCATGAGTTTCAAAAAGTAGAAAAAACCCCCAAAAGTACCTTGAAGTTTATTGGGCTAGGTGCTTGAACAGCCTTGGATACTTCAAAGCGTATAAGCATAAGGTATGTCACTGACCCATTTGGCCTCATTTAGAAAGTACAGGTTCAAAATATATAGATTTCTTGCGATCTCAATTCGTTAGTATTAGCAAATAAATGAGTGCAAGATTCAGCAAATTATGGTTGGTTCAAAATGCATTTTGAATTACGATAAGAGGGATCCGATCCTATAATACAATAACAATCTTCGATTAGGAACATATTTCTTGGATATCAAAGATGTTCTAACCAGTCTGATAAGTAGCTATCTTTTTGATGATAAAATTCCAAATCATTTCTCTATCATGAAGATACTAAGACACTAAAGTATTAAATGAAGATTATATCAGAGCTTACGCATAATTTCAAAATATCGAATTTCTCCAGATACGGTTATAGATAAGGTAAAGTGATTGTAAGATAGTTTTGTGATAACTTACCTTTGACCCAGGAACCGCATTTGATGGAATTGCCCAGGAGGATATTGATAGGATCAACTGTTATTGTGGGATTGGGTAATTTTATTCAGCAGCTTGATCACAATTTTTCAAGGGTAGCCATTATCAGCGGTGAGATTGTGAAAGAGAGGACTCAAGCAATTTCCCAACAATCCATGAAAGATGCAGATTTAAGTGAGTACAAATGGTTTGTAGCCGCTGAGGCTACAATCAACGAAGCGGAAAGATTAGCTAGAGCAATTAAAAGGTACTCTCCTGATGTAATTGTCGGACAAGGCGGAGGGCGCTCAGTCGACCTCGCCAAGATGACAGCATATAGTCTAGGTAAGTCTTTCATAAGTGTCCCCACTTCTGCTTCTCATGATGGGATATCAAGTCCCTTCGTTTCGATGAAGGGGTCGGACAAACCATATTCGATAAAGGCAAAAACCCCTATCGGCGTATTGGCAGATGTCGAACTTATGTCAAAGGCACCACATCGTTTGATGATAAGCGGATGTGGAGACCTTGTTGGTAAGATAACTGCTGTCAAAGATTGGGAGCTTGCTAGAGATGAAGTACATGAATACTATGGAACATATGCTGCGAATCTTGCATACCTAAGTGCAAAAATAATTCTCAACGAAGGCCAAAATCTTGTAAATGATAATTTGTATGGATTAAGAACAGTTGTGGAGGCCTTGATAAGCGCCGGGGTAGCGTCCTGCATTGCAGGAAGCAGCAGACCCTGCTCGGGTTCGGAACATCTTTTTAGTCACGCTGTTGAATATGTAGCCGGTAAGAATTCTGGACTTCATGGAGAACGAGTCGGTATTGGGACGATTATAATGGCCAAGTTACATGGGTTAGATTGGGAGAGGATAGTCGAAACTTTGGCTTTATTTGGTGCACCTACACGAGGAAAACAGATCAATTTGACCGAAAATGAAGTTGTTCAATCTTTGGTATTAGCAAGCTCATTACGACCTGAAAGGTTTACTATTCTCAATAGAGAGAAATTGGACAAAAATAAGGCGGCTATTCTTGCAAAATCGGTAAAAGTAATTTGAGCCACTGAGGGCTAGTAGCACGTACTAAAGATAGCTGAACTTTTAAGTGCTTCCTTGCTCTTCTACTTTCTTGCTTCCTTGCTCTTCTACTTTCTTGCTTCCTTGCTCTTCTACTTTCTTGCTTCCTTGCTCTTCTACTTTCTTGCTTCCTTGCTCTTCTACTTTCTTGCT
>JARBAV010000276.1 GCA_029237515.1 Nitrososphaerales archaeon | reverse complement strand
ATGATGACAAACGCACAAAACGATTCTATTACCGGCAATAATTCACCTTCGAAACTCCAATCCTGAATCTTAATAACTTAATAGTTCCTGACGATATTTTTCAATATTTTGCATTACTGTGATCCTTTATTGACATCAACGACGCTCCTTCGTTCCTTATCTCTTAAATAAGGTAAAGGAAGTAATGAGATAACTTCTAGTTAAAACATGTTATTTTAATTGTCTATTCACGCTTTGCCATTTTGAGGCATCAAACCCTGAGGTTGTACAGTCCCCTGCGGGAACATCACTAGTTTTTAGGTTCCTATCTCATGGTGTAGCCTAGAAATGCAGAAAGGGTAAGCCTTACTAGATACTTTTGTTATAACAACAACATTGAGAAATGACTCTGAAAGGTATAGACCGAGCAGAAGTTACGTGCTTGGTTGATAATAATGTGGATGTACTTTTACCAAATTCCAAAATTGCATACCGTCCCGCTCTAGATGAAAATTGGTTTATTCACCCGCTTAGGGCAGAACACGGCTTTTGTGCAGCTATAAAACTAGAAGTAAATGGAAGTGAACGTAGAGTATTATTCGACTCTGGTTTAGCTCCATTGACAGCCAGTCACAATGCAGGGGTATTGGGTTTGGACTTGTCCTCCTGCGAACTAGTGATTTCAAGTCATGGTCATATTGACCATGCGGGCGGCTTGATGAATATTAGAAAAAAAATGAATGAAAAAGAGCACATGCAAAAAATCCCGCTGGTCCTCCATGAAGAAGCATTTAGAAACAGATTGGTAAAGTTCCAAGATGGTAGAACGATAAATTTGCCAGCTCCTAACAGAGCTGATCTAACTGAAGCTGGGTATAATCTAGTGGAAAAACAATCTCAGAGCTTGTGGATCGAAGACAGTATCCTTGTTACAGGAGAAGTACCTCGAACAAATGATTTTGAAAAAGGATTTCCTATTCATTATTCAGAGATAGATGGAAAGATGGAAAATGATCCTTTAATCAAAGATGATCAAGCTGTTGTTTTGAATATTGAAGGCAAGGGACTTGTAGTTATTTCAGGCTGCGCACATGCTGGAATAATAAATAGCATAAAATATGCAATGGAAATAAGTGGCGAGGATAGGATCTACGCTGTGATTGGAGGAATGCATCTAACTGGTGGAATATTTGAGCCCCTAATTCCCAGAACGATTGATGAACTAGAACAACTGAAGCCTAAATTCATTATTCCTTGCCACTGTTCGGGCTTGGAAGCTACAACTGGAATAGCCAAAAGTATGCCTAAAGCTTTTATACAAAACAGTGTGGGAACTAAATACTTATTCTGAATAACGCTTTATGACAACGGAAGACGCCTTTTCTGGAAAATATGAGAACAATCAAGTAGGAGCCCCTGATGGTGCAGATCTCGATCTCTGCTAAGTCCTCTTTGCTTACTGTTTTTGGTCCTGGCATATCAAGAATACATGTCGCTCATGGAAAATTGAAATTTCTAGAAGAATTACTGTCGAGGATGAATTTAGAGAGCGGCCTGAGAGAAAAATGAGGTATAATAATTGGACTAATGACATTATTGGGTCTGTAATGTTTTTATCACAGTCTAAAACCAGTGTATCATTATGTTCCCTGCTTCGCAAACTAGATTGAAAAGCCTTTGGCTCTTGGGCGATGTATATACGGTGAAAACTAGCGGTGATGAAACCCAAGGGAGATATAGTGTATGGGAAATTGAAGTACCCCCCAATAAAGGGCCACCACTTCACAAACATTCAATGGAAGATGAGGCATGGTACATCCTGGAAGGTAATTTTTCATTTTTATATGGTAGCAAAGTGACAAAGGTTACTAAGGGACAGTTCATGTATGCCCCAAGAGGAGAGCTTCATACTTACAAGAATATAAGTGGTCACATTGGAAAACTGTTATTAATTATTACTCCACCACAGTTTGAAAAGTTTTTTGAAGAAATTGGAATACCAATCGATGACAAATTATTATTTCAACCGCCTCCAATAACACCTACACTTATTGAGGATGTTGTAAAAGCGGCAGCAAAATATGGTGTTGAAATAATAACATAGGTAACTGCCTAGCATAAAATAATTCTATGGACGGAAGTTAACCTCCTTCTCGTGCTTCAATCCAGTCCAATTGTACTGACTTGTTGCTATGGGCTGCTGTCATGGCAGCCAAATCTGCGGCTGCCTGTGCTGCCGTTGATGTAACTACATACGCATGAATCTTGCAGCCGACATCATGTCGATATTACCATTATTAAGAACGATCAAGAAGAGGCCGAAAGCGGCCTTTTTGGGCGTGATTTTGGCAAATGAAGCTTTTGGGGCCTCCACAATTAGCTACTGGTAAGGACGATCAAAGCAAGACTATCCAACTAGAGGAAGACTAGATAAAACCCTTTACAATCAGTCCTATCCCACTAAAAAACAATACTGTAAAGATGAATAAATTTATGGGGTCTTGTGGATTTAGTCCAGTCAAATTTATGGGGCTTGCGGCTACATGTTCAAGTTGCCTGTTGACAACAAAACCAATGTAAGTAAATCCAAATACAAATGAAGTTAAGATTGATCCTATTCCGACTCCTACTAAGCTTCTACAGTAACCTTTCAATATTCTAAATAATAACAAAATCTCGGTAATAACCTTTGGTTGCAGTATATTGTTGCTTTTATTTGTAATTGTGCTATCCCTCAATACACAAGAAACAGTCAAAGCTCAGAATACTGATAAGGTATTCCCGATCGATTCAAAGCCGTACAACAAGACATATGGACAATGGAGTTCAAACTGGTGGAAGTGGGCCGTTTCAATCCCTACAGATAGGAATCCACTAAAAGACACTACCGGGCAATATTGTGATGAGGCTCAAAGCGGACCAATTTGGTTCCTGGCTGGTACATTTGGTGGAGCAGTAGAACGTACGTGTGAGATACCTGCTGGAAAGGCGATAATGTTTCCCATATATAATGCAGAATGCTCAACTGTTGAATATCCTGAATTGAAAACTGAATCTGAGCTACATAATTGTGCTAAAACTCAACTAGACAAGACTACAAGCCTGGAAGCAACAATCGACGGAGTAAAGATACCGGCTTTGGAGAAGTACAGGGCTGTTTCCCCTATGTCTAATCTGATTCTTCCGGAGGATAATGTATTTGGACTTGAGCCAGGAACAACACCATCAGTAGCAGATGGTACTTGGGTAATATTAAAACCTCTATCACTTGGCAAACACGAGATTCATTTTAGCGGATCTTCTGTTGATTTTACGCCTAGTGGTCTCATCAATTTTGCAACAGAGGCAAATTACGATTTAAATGTGAGATAATGTGTGCTATGTTTTGGGTTTTTGTATCCAAAGGGGACCCAGTTAACAAGAAGGAAATGGAAGAAGGAAAGAAACTAAGACTTGAATGGATAGAGGTAGAGCAACAGCAATAGCAATTGGAAGAGCATACGATAGACCTCAGCGTGTGAATGACAATGAATATAGACAGCTCTGGGGACTAGTACTAAACATTAGTCTATGAAGATCCATCCATATATGAGGATCTGAGGTGATTTGAAGCCGGTCTTTGGTTTCATTGAAGTTTGAAATATCGTCATGAAATAGTTGACAAGTACCATCAGAATTTGCGGCTAAATTTGAGTAAGTGTAGGCAATTTAGAAATAAGGTTTGTAGTTTGTATAGGCTATGTTGTTACCACTAACGATAGCTTAAATATTTCGTATGAGTAGTATGGGCTAAGACAGTACCCTAAAAAGCTAAAAGCTACCTGAATATCATAATAATTCAATATTTGATTGTCCAAGAAATTATTATGGCGAGAGTGATAGCTCAGCGCATGATTTATTACTAAGAATTTGGTGCGAGGATTTATCCAGTACAAATCCCCAGATTGACTAACTAATAGAAGAAATATCAGATTTAAATGGGAGTCTGATTGTGCTTAATGCAGATAAATAGTACTTTCGTTTTGCTCTCGGAATGAATGGTAAATCCATGTTCATTGTAGCAGCATTGGCAGTCATGCTATTTGGTGCAACAGCACTTGCAACTGAAGATGCATTCGCAGACAAAAGGAAGAAGTACGACAAGAACCAAGTAACATCACTAGCAAACGCTTGTGGAAATGATAAACTACCAATGTATGTCTTCTGCCAAAACATTGCCTCACAAGTTCAGGGAGATGGTAACGCAGTAGCGATAGATGGCGTCCAAAGGAGTGGAGAAGATAACAAAGACAAGAAAGACGCAACTCCTAAGATACTGCCATCTGCTGATTTGGCAAAGCTGGGTGCCGAGTGGTGGGTATGGGCATCAGAAATACCGACGCCTAAAAATCCGCTTATTGATGCTAATCCGTGTGATGTAGACCAACATGGACGTGTATTTTTCTTAGCCGGTGTATTAGAGACCAGCGGTCATATTGAAAGGACTTGTACTATTCCAGAAGGGAAAGCCATATTCTTCCCTGTGTATAGTGCTTTTCAATCATACGGTGATCCTGGTTCACCACCAAACCTTGAAGGTGCGATAGAGCTTGTAAGGGAAAATGTTGATCAGGCCACTAACTTGAAAGCATCAGTAGATGGAACGAACATCAATGTGAATAAGTTACGATCACTGACAATACCCTTTGAATTTACGTTGCCACCGGACAATATTTATGGCGCTGATTTTTTGGGCCCTTACAACGTCGTAGCTGATGGATATTGGGTAGCATTAAGGCCATTAAGTGTCGGAAACCATGAGATATCCTTTTCTGCAAGTCATCCAGGCCTTAATATAGATGTCACATACCATATAACAGTCCAATAAATATGTACCTAGGGCATCTCTGAATGTTTGTGAGGGCGAAGAATCTGAAGAGTAGCGAGGCCCCTCTCCTCTCAATGCCAGAAAACTAT
>JARBAV010000275.1 GCA_029237515.1 Nitrososphaerales archaeon | reverse complement strand
TCTAGGATTTTTTTACTTTTTTTGTATCCTCATTGTCAAAATCATTCTTCGCTTCAAGAACATTTTTAGTTTGTACTAAATTTCAAATGGTGTAATATTGCCTTCATAATTTGTAGTCATTCAGCCACACAGCAACGTCACAATTACCATTTAGTTAGCGTCATTATCAAAGATGTCTCAGCTGCCAAATTAGATTTAGGACCAGCTCAATTTCAAAAAATTGATAACTAGGAATTTCTCTCAAGTCCAAGTTTAAGGTTGTCAGCCCACTAAACCTATCAAGGCTTATTCTTGCTAGTTGATTCATCGTCAAGGAAAAAATCCGAGTCCTGATCGGAAACTTCTCTGATCGTATTGGAGTCAGAAGGACGAGAAGCAGAAGTAATTTCAGTGTTAATTCTTTTTCCCTCCTTCTTCCTTTTTATTCTACGCCTCATCAAGAACAATCCAATTGCAATTACAACGATTATAATGATCACTATTGGAAAGATACTTGAAAATCCATTCTCAAGAGTAAACGCAGCATTATTACTGTTACTGTTACTGGACGCCGAGGGTTGTCCTTCATATACTACTGTATCATTTAATAGCAATTCATGAACCATTCTAAGATTGTCACTATAGGTAACGTTTAGGTTCACAGGGTAGTTATCTGCCGGTAATTCACTATCAATGCTAAGAGGAATGCTAAATGGAAGTGGAGAGTTCTCTGAAAGATCCCCTAGATACTGTTGTTGAGATGGACCTGTAACCAAAGATTTATTTGAGTTGCTCTGCGATAATTCTGGATTATTTGCTGGATTGAATAATTCTATTGTGGTAAATAATGCGACTGTATTTCCTTCATTCAATAAATTACCGACTAGATTCGGGGCACCACCTACGTAATTTATGTCAAGATCATATGTTCTAATGCGTATTTGGCCATCAACGTAAGCTCCTATGCTTAATGTATCAGTTTTAGACTGTCCCCTTTCTATGTACTCGGCTTTTACTTCAAATTCCGTGGGTGTATTGATCACATCCTCGGCTGCATAAACGGTCGTGGACATTGGGAAACTTGATTGAGGAGCCATATAATCTACTCTCCATCTCGAGTCTCCTAATATCTTAACAGAATTAGTCCCTGAAGAAAGGGAATAAACGATATCTGTAAGCGGAAAGCTTCCATTGTTGGTTATGCTAAAGCGCAGATTTTCTAACCTTCCTGCAGTCAGTTTTATGGGGTTTTCGTTAATTTCATCTTCAGCTTCATTTACGTTACTCTTACTATTATTGCCAGCATTATCCTGACTACTGGACGTTGTTGAGATTCTCCCTGGATTTATGCTGAGTACTGACTCCGGGGGATTCGGTGCTACGATCATTCCAATTGAATAATCGGAATCGGTCCGGATGCCATATGCATTATTGTATGCTATTTCCAGATCCAAAGTCTGTATCGTTCCTTCAGAGGAATAGTCAGGATATATAATTGGGGTGATCATGACAGAGCTGCCTGCGGGGATATTTCCTATGTTAAAAGATTCTGAATCGACCGTCGTAGAAGACGAACCATTTATCGAACTACTCTTAGAAGTACTACTGTTTGAGGCAGTAGTCCCACCAGAAACATCTACCACTGTAACTACTGCTCCTGTAGCGTTGGCCGTTCCATCATTTGTAATAAGTATTTGTAACGGGTTGGGATAGCCTGCAGTTAGATTTTGATTTAGCAATGTAGTGTCTAAAATTACCTTACCGGTCACTCTAAAGGGGATCATCATTGAAGTTGAGATCTGTCCGACCTCAAGAATCTTTGAATATGATAATGTTAAGTCACCAGTGTATGGACCCACTTTGGCTTGTGGAAGAACGTCCATTGTGAAGTACATGGTGAAAGTGTCACCGGCTTTAATGATAGAATCATAACTGGCGACTGCTACATTTGGAGAGGTGACATTATTTTCGCCTTCGATCGCTCTAAATCCGGGGGGAAGGGTTAGATAACCTGTTACCCCTGTAATATCGGTCCGTCCTCTATTTACAAATACTATCGCAAGGGTAGAAGTTCCTTCTCCAGGGCCAATTTCCTTCTTGGAGTTGTTTGTAGTTGACGTGGATGTGGAGACAGAATCTTCTGTCCAATATGCTTCAAGAAAAGAAGGAGCTCTATCAGTCTGCACAGAGATTGGAACAATAGTCGCAGGAGAAGAATTAGATGATTGAGCAAATACGTTCACTTCAGATGTCATAAATAATACCATAAATGAAATTACTGATATAAACAACAAGAGACATAACCCTAAGCTGATAAGAGGACTTGAATTTTTTCTGCTCCTCATAGATGCGACAGGATTCATACAGCAACTCAATGGGTTTCTTCTTCGCAAGGGTTCTAGCGTACATTCCTCGAAAAAGGAACAAGGGTCATTCATATATTTCTCCTTTAGGTTATTTCTTTCTTTTTCCATCATATTCTATTTATTATCTCTTTTTCAATTGCACCGTCTCGGATGAAAATGGTTCTATCTGTCCTAGATGCAAGGTCTGAGTTGTGTGTCACAAATACGATAGTTCTTTTGAACTTATTAGCAAGCATTCTCAATAGATCAAAAACCTCTTCTCCTGTCTTTGAATCTAAATTCCCAGTCGGTTCATCAGCAAGAATTATGGCAGGATTATTCATAAGAGATCTAGCGATGGCTACTCGCTGTTGCTGTCCTCCACTTAGATTTACTGGCTTAAGCGATGCTTTATCTTCGATCCCTAATATTCTTAGCAGTTTTTGTGAGCGTCTGTGTCGCGCTTCACTATTCATTCCAGAGATAATAGCTGGAATCTCAACATTCTTCTGAACCGATGTCCTGTTAATCAAATTAAAGGATTGAAATATGTACCCTATTAGTGAATTTCGCATTTGGGCAATCTGACTATCTTTTAGGGAAAAAATATCCACATTGTCGATGAAGACTCTTCCATTGGAAGGTCGATCCAATGCGCCTATAATGTTTAGTAAAGTTGACTTACCACTTCCAGAGGGGCCTACAATCGAGATAAATTCACCTTTTCTAACTGCAAAACTGATTTCCCTAAGAGCAATCAATTCCCCTGCTGGAGATTTAAAAACCTTTGAAACATTTTCCATTTTCAATGCGACAGGTAATAAAAGATCATTGACTTCATTCTTAGCGTTAGAGCCAGGCTTTTGATTATATTCTACAGCATTGTCATGCATAGCTAGTAGCCCTATGAGATTTCAATCTCGTTTTTTGCTTATCTATAACGTATATTTTTCCCTCTTTATCCAATTTTGAGGATAATTTATAAGCAGTTATACAGCCATTTATAGTTGACTTCAATTTACTCGAATGGGGCGAACCAAACTTATTATGGTTTGAGGAACATTTGATGGTTAACTAAATTTGAGATAATGAGAACTGTCTTACAGAAGTAACAACTATGATTAGGGAACTATGTTCAATAAACTAGCTGCATATTTTTATTCTATGAGAGTAAAACATTCGAGTCTACATTAATATATTGCCAATAGGACTGATAATACAGTACTGCTAATCTTATGAATTATTATTTATTTTCGTTATCTGTCGCCCGTCATACTTATGCAGTTGTGTTAGAAAGATATGTCTGTCATATTCCTACTTATGTCTGATAATATGTATGATGTGGAACTTCTGTTTGTGCACATGTCTTTTACCACAAGTGTTGTTATATCATATCAGCAAAAACAAGGGAGAAAGGGTTAGATCAATTGATTTTTAAAAACTTTAGTTGGCGTCTAAAACAACACGAGAAAACCAAGATGGACTACGATTCCTAATGTATCCTTATTAGTGAAGTCAATATTCCTACAATCAAAAATTATACACTGTAAATGGAAATTATAAAAAATAAGGAAGATGGTACTATCTAGCTGCTACCATCTTATTGAATGTAGCATCTTTAGCCGTAACAATTCCTCTCTCTACTAATGGTTTTTCTCCTAACGCCTTTTCTATAGCTCGATCGCTCAATTGGACTGCTTGAGCAATCGTTATGTCTTCGGTATATTCCTTCTGAATTGTATCAATAGCTGTGTCTGAATATTGTCCTATTGCAAAACCAGATCCACTAAAGTACGTACCACTGGGATCAACTTGATATAATTGAATCCCCGCAGGATCTAGTCCAGCGATTATTATCGATGCTGCCTGAGGTCTAACTGCGTAAATTGTAAAGTCGTGCAAGTAAGAGCTGAGCTGTCTTGCGAGCGACTTTATATCTATTGGACTATCGTAAGTGAATCTGTATTTCTGTGCCGCAATTCTCATCTCATCAATTAATTGAAGTATATCTCCAATATATCCAGAACCAGTAGCACCGACATGTCCATCTATTGCAAATATCTTCTCTGAAGGTTCTACCAAAGGCTTCGTAGGCTTAATGTGACTAGAGATCAAGGCAAAAGTCGAGGTCTTGATCCCTACTGTGGTTGAACCCCTACCAACCGCCTCTAGGGCACTGTCTACTAACAGCAGTCTTCCTTCAGGTCCATAGTAGTAAGGATATCTAGAGTTACTAACTCCAGAACTGCCTATATCAGCCACTATATTATCTCCTCCTCTCCTTTACTACCAAGGAAAGTTTTGGGATCGTCAATATGTCTATCCCGTTTCCCGAACCAGGGTCTCTTTCCATTGCAGCCGCAACTGCTTTTGTGGCAATTTCCTTAGCTTGTTCGTTGGTCATGTCTTTAT
>JARBAV010000274.1 GCA_029237515.1 Nitrososphaerales archaeon | reverse complement strand
GTTTCTAAATGGGTCTGGAACACACAAGGGAGAGTTTCACGGAATACCGCCTACAAACAAACTTGTGAACATAAGATCGTCAGAACTCTACAAGATAGTAAACGGTAGAATTTCAGGACATTGGTATGTGTTTGACCAACTTAATTTGTTAACACAGGTAGGAGTATCACTCTGAACCTGCAATTTAAGAATAAAAATATGGAATGAAATCCCGAATCGTAAACGCGTTCAGACGAAAGGAAAAATTGAAGAGGATGAACATTATGAGACATTCAAAGGAGCAACTTGAGAAGTATGCAAGAAGTATGTATTAAATCTGGGCGTTTGATATGGTTTTTTTGTTTGGGAGTTCTCTAACCAATCGTAAGATTAATGTTCACTGAGCTCCAAAGATTTTATTATCAAGGTACAAAGAATTTGATTATTATTAAACTATCTGTAAAATCAAGCTTTGCGTTTGGCAAACCAAGCACGGTTTTTATTCCTTGTAAGACAAGGTGTCCCGTCAAGTTAGACCACTTTTCTCCAATATCATGGTTAAGAGTGATAGTGTAATTTCTTCCATCTGTTTCAAGTTCATATTTAGCATTACCAGTATATTTGCACCATATCGAAATTCCTTCAAGCACCTTTTCGACATCTATTTTCTTGAACCAAAGAATTATGAACTCTTTGAATGCTCTTTTGCCAAGGTCTTGGCCGATTTGAGAAAGTTTGTTGTCATCTATAGCTTCAAGGAGTGATTTTGAATCAGCTCGAGTTAAGGATATCAAACCAAACTTTTCGGCATATCTATCCCATTCAGCATATTTGACTAATATGGATGTAAGAAGTGAGTTGATGCTAATGTTTTTGGATTTGGCATCATTTTGAAGAAGATTATCTAAATCGCGTGTAAGCCGAATTGTTCTTAACGTAGTGCTTTTCCTTGTATAGGCCACTTGTGGTATTACATTGTACTATACTTTAACACTTCTGCCAGTATTGGTAGACGTCCAACATAATACCTTCCATAATAATCTATTACAATTAATGAATCAAATCAATATTGAAAAAGAAAAAGAATCTGCAATAAACGCAAAGAATATCGTGACGGATTCTAAAGGAGAAGTCATCATTGAAGGAGAGTACGGAACAATAAAGTTTGAACGACAACTTTCTCATTCAAGGGAGATAGTATGGAAGGCGATTACAGATCAAAAAGAGATATTCAGATGGTTACCCGATTACAAAGGAACGTTCGACGGGTACAATGGTGGTGCAATTGATCTTGTTAATACTGTATCAGGTTCCCGCGTAACTGGACGCGTTCTAGTCTTGGATCCTCGACGTGTTTTTGAGCATGAGTTCCATATTGCTCCTAATCAAATGTTCTCTCATGGAGAACCTGAATCTGTTATCCGGTGGGAGCTCAAGCAGGACGGCGATTCAGATACACTCATTACTGTGACTCACAGCCGTCTTACCAAGTCGACAGCTTTACTTTTAGCCCCTGGTTGGCATGCGTACGTAGATCGGCTTGAAGCCATTCTAAACAATCAAGTACCACCAGATTGGGCGCGTCGGTTCGCAGAGGTCAAAGAATTATATAAATCATAGCCTGTTCTGTAACAACTGCTAACAAGCTAGACGTGACAATTAAAGAATTAGTACCTGCAACAAGCAATGAATATTCCCAGCAGTCGATACGAATACGGCCACGGCTACCATCTTTAGGGAGGAACTCGTCTATATCCCTATGCGGGATATATTTCATATATTTTGTATATAATTCAGTGCAATAGTTATGATAGTTAGCTTCAAAGCTAAGCTAATTCTTGAACTGCAACGACAGCCTGAACGCGTCATGACTGGTAGCTCCCTTATCCAATGTCCCGTCTCCTTTCTCAACTGCAGTCCTTAATGCGGTGATTAGTTTGGTGAACTTAGGATTGATGACTACATTCCCCTGACTCTTAAATTATGGCGAAATACTGGTCAGGTTCTATCATTGCTCTTCTTAAGCTACTCAACGATTATTTTCCAGGAAGGTCAATAATATTCTATTAAACTCATCAGGATGCTGATACATTAGACCGTGTCCAGCATCCCTTATTCGTATGAGCCAGGATCCTGGAATTCCTTCTGCTAAGGTTAATGAGTCTGGCGCAGGATCGTCATCTGTTCCAACTATGACCAAGGTGGGCTGAGTAATACTTGAAAGAGCGCTACAAGTGCCAGTCCAATTTGCAGCGGCGTCTAATTGTTGTCGATGTATTTCTTGAGAGATTGCCTCTTTAGATTGAATATAGGCTTGAATTGGAAAGTAGTTTTGGTAATCTGGATGCGCTTTAAACCAGCTAGCTGGCGCGAAGAATAAAGGTGCAAGTTTCTGAATTCGCTCTTCCTGAGACATCGAAGCATTGATAGAGATCTGTCTTACTTCAGGAGGAGTCGGTCTGTCATTTGAACCCCCACAACTTGTGGTGTATAAAATAAGATTGTTAACCCTTTCTGGATTTGTTACCGCTAATTCCTGAGCAATCATTCCACCCATAGACCAGCCTAAGACGTCTGCTTTGCTTATTCCCAAGGCGTCAAGCAGGCCCAATGTATCATTTGCGAACTGACTGATTGAGAACTCTTTCGTCCCTACAGTTGATTCACCAACTCCTCTATTTTCAAAAATAATTACTCTATAGTTTGCAAATGCTAGCTGCTCCAACAAAAGTGGGTTCCACATATCCATAGTTGCACTGCTTCCTGTGATTAGAATAATAGGTTTAGCGTCTGGCTCACCTATCTGCTTGTAGGCGATATTTATATCATCTACAGTAACGTTGTGTGATGGCATATTATCCAAAATAGCGGCTTTGGATTGAAAAGAAGAAGAAGGAAAGGGCAAAGTGTTATTGAAATTCTCTCCCTGGCCGTATGCTGGTTCAATGGAACTCAGATTGTTATGGCACGATAGCGAAACAAAAGATAACAGCATCATTATTACAGGCAAAACCATTAGACACTTGATATTCAACTTTGTCTTGTTAGCTAACAAGACATATATTATTTATACATTAGAAACGGTAGCTTTTGTCTCTCAGAAGCAGGAAGCAATAGTAAATGACACTAACACTTCAGAACTTCGAAAATACTGGATAAGTACGAATCGCATCTGGGAAGTACAAACGCACAGCAGTTTGAGCTACTTCGTGGATTACCGTTCTATAATTGAAGAGCTATTTTGATGAAAATCACACTCAAAAAAACTAGCTCTAGACGAACTTACCTCTACTCAAAACGACGCTTGAACAGTAATCTCATTTAATCATGCTATCGGAATGCCTCAGAAGAATGGTCAAGTATCCCATTATTCGATTATGAATAGATACTATTCGATACGCTGCAGAAGTACAAATATGTCTGAATAAGAAGTCCTCCTGTTTTGATATTCGATAAATAGTAACAAATTATTGTGCTTGAAAGTGTTGAAATATTATATCCCACAAAATTATCTAGTAGTGATGCGCTTAGCGTTAAAAGAAAAAAATTTGTAGATAGAGTTGATAGTAATCAGTCGTCTTCTTCGTGAGTTGAAGAAGCCGCCGCCGACGCAGCAGACGAATCACCATCATCACCATCATCAGAAGAAGATGCTGATGCAGCAGCAGCTGCTGCTGAAGCAGCCGCAGCAGCAGACGAAGATCCTCCATTCTCTGACACTGCAGCTGATGCAGC
>JARBAV010000273.1 GCA_029237515.1 Nitrososphaerales archaeon | reverse complement strand
GTGCCTGTGAATCTCGTTTTTTAGTCGTTATTTTGAAAGGATCCTTGTCTGCTTAAAGTTTCTATTTTACTGAACGAAGCTGAACTTTACAAACGCGTCCAAAGATATGTTGCAGCTCCAAACGTGACAGAAATTTCCAATATATGATCAAAATGCATGAAATGAACGAAATATCAGGTCCAAGCAATTTTTGTAAAACATACGTTATGAATATTAGGGCCATTCAGACATCATGAGAACTGAGGACATTCTGGTCCACAGGCTTGGAGGTCAGTTAATATCTGCGAATATACGATCATTTTCTGAGCGTTTTTCATGGCGTCAAATTACACAAAAACTCCTAGTGTGAGCTAACATAACCAATTCTCAGTAGATAGTTTAAACTAAATGCTATGATCCTTATTTGTGTCATTTACTCATAACAAATAGCGATTCAATTTAGTTTCTACAATAACTGAAGGTCCTCATAAATACCATTATCTCATCTGTTCAATGTTGCTTAACCAGAGCCCGAAGATGTCGAGAAAACACACTGAAAACAAGGCATTGATACTAGAAGCAATTCGAGCATATGGAACAGTTGGTGGGAGAGGTGGTGCTACCACATTGAATGTGATGTATGAAGTATATCTTTCATATGACCAGGCGCGGCACTATTTAATAGAATTACTTCAAGGCAGGATGATAGAATGTGATGTGGGTACAAAAAAATATCTGGTTACCGAAAAAGGCGTTCAGTATTTGACAGCATATTATGATCTAGATAATATTGTAAGTAACTGATAATTTGGCGAAATAGCTCGAAGCAAAATATACTTGAATCTTACTAAAAGAATTTACTCCTTTCATGAAAAGACGATTGGGTGGATGTCACCCAATCCTCCCTCGACATAAAAATGTTAATCAAGTCCTGGGGTATTCTTTTATTCATAAAAGTTCCTCTCATAAAGATATAATGGGCTTCGTACTTGAAGAAATATTATTAAGATAGATAATCTATATTTCATCAATATTTGGCTCCTAGCGGTCTTCGTCATCATACTGAACACCGTTCTATTACCAATCCATATCGGAGAAAAAATGCATCTTTAAGTAGAGTTAGTATATCGTTACCGTCAGACCTACTATCAAAATTTGACGAGAGTATGGTTAAGACAGGTTATACAGATAGATCAAAGGCATTGCAGGCTGCCATGCACTATTTAGTGGACGAATACACATGGAAAAGTGAAGATAAGGCAGATGGTGCGGGGGCTATTGTAATGCTATACAACAATCATATTTACAATCAAGATAAGAAATCAGTACACGTTCAACATAAGTATGCTGATATCATAAGTGCGTCAATTCACCTCCATCTTGCAAACGATAACTGCCTTGAGACGATCATGGTTAAGGGTAGTATCAAGAGAATAAGGGATTTAGCAAAACAGATTTCTGAGAATCGTGGAATAAAAAGTTTGAAGGTTAATTTTGTATCAGTCGTATAGACTTGGTTTTTTGTAATGATCACCTAATAAAAGAATTTAAAATAATAAAACAAATCGATTGAGTCTCTAAAAAAGAGATCTTAAGATTTCTGTCATTTCAACTGCACAGTACATTTTTGGGTATCATAATACCATAATGATAATCATCATCATTCATAGTACATTACAAAAAACTTTTTAATTCGCTGATCATGTAATAGACGCTGAGATTCTACAATTTTAATTGTCTTACACCTTCGATGATTTTTTCATGCTCAGAGGGTATCTCAGTTGTAATGTACACTAAGTGTTTGTTGTCATTCAGTGGCATTGTAATCCGTTTTATTCGTTCGTACTCGGCCAACACGTACTTTCCTTTTCCGATTTTATGGCTCAATTCACTACGTACTTTCCATGCATTTACCGCTAGCTCGAGAGATTTCTTGCTTTCGTCTTGTGTCAATAAGTTCTTGACGCCTTCACGATGATCGGAATACATAATCTGTCCATCGTTGGTGCATATGGTAACTAATCGGATACTCGGATCAAGCTTCATTATTTGACTGTGGATGTGCCCATAATCGGTTATCATAGTTGAGGATAAGTAATTCGCTCTTAAAAGACTTTCTTAAATTCTCACAATAATTGCTATTCCTATGCTTACCATTTAAAACAACGATGAATAAATCCTGATTGAGATCTGCATGGGTCTCACTTGTCTCATAACACACGACATCATCGATGTTCACCCTAGGTCAATATTATTCTAGCTTGACTCCAACACGTTTACGAAGTAAGATAGTTAAATCTTGAAGTAGATAGCCTTGAAAACTGATATCCACGCTATTCACTCTTGGCTTTTACCATTTATAGCGCCAGCTAATGAGAGTAAAACCAGCAATCACGAACAGAGCCAAATATATTGGAATAGGTAAGTATCTAAAGTATTCTATCATACAACCCACGGTAGAGGTAACGAGTAACAGCAATAAGATAGTCGTGGCTTCGTAAGATCTTTCTATTCTATTTATAGCCAACCAGCACCTCACTCCGTCTTGTATAGATACATAAGATGCGTTCTTGCTCATTTGAATTGCTATTGTTCCGTATTTGTTATCAAGACACAATTTTCCAACTTCACAATCATCTCCGCATCCATCATTTAAGGATGGGGGCATACAAGGGCAAAGGAATGCGTAAGTGGATAATGCAAATAGAAAGATTGCCAAAGTTCTATAGTCCTAT
>JARBAV010000272.1 GCA_029237515.1 Nitrososphaerales archaeon | reverse complement strand
GGTAACTGGGGTGGGACTGGAACTACCCCTATAGAGTGTCCTTCTTGGGCAATTTTATCCCTGGATCATTTGGGTAGAATAAAGCAGCCATGCTGTATAGGCAGTGCTGACACTAAGAACGGATTGAAACCAATCTGTGAACGTTGCGGACTTGGTTGCTACTCTGTTATGGTGGCAAATGGGATAAAGGGAAACAATTAACGACGATTCATTGCGAGAGTAAAGACATCTGATGATTTACACTAAATTGTCTCATTATAATTCTTGTGACATTAACAAATTTTGTATATCTTTTATCTGATTTACCACGACCTCCTTGACAAAGTTGCTCCATTCTTTTGCTGCAAACTTTTATTTAATTAAACTAGTCAACAGCATCATCTGGGGTAAATTTAATGAAGAAGGTAGTCAATGAATTCTTCCAAAAATACAGAGATATCCTATCGTTAAATAGATCAATTGCCGTCAGTGGGCTCGTATCATTTGCGATAGGGATGTGCTTTACTGAATTTTATGCAAAATATGCTGGTCCTAATAGTAGTATTGAAAATTCGATTTATACACTCGTCATAGGCTATGCTTCTTATATTCCGATATTTGCGTATCTTTTCTATAGAGACAACAAGAATCGCTACGTCGATCCCAATAGTGGAAGAAAGAATACAGGCATGTTGCTACTTGACGTAAGGAAATTGTTTACAGCATTTTCGGCTTCTGAATGTTTGTTCATCGTTACTAAAACTTATATCCATTTTCAACAATTAGAATTGGGATATTTAGAGGCATATCAAGCATATTTCTTCGCAGAACTAGTGGCTTGGAGCGTCTATTTTGTATCAATGAACACGATCCTCAAAGCTGTGAAAATGTATGGAATGTCTGAGACTTCTCGAAAATTATGCGACCCAAATTAATATATTCACAACTGCAATTATAGTACTTACACTCATGAGTCGGAAAGGGCTTTACATACCCCCGAACTTTTTCAATAAATCAGACGATCGGGGAAACTTACTTTGCAGAGTTGCTAACTGCAATAATCGAACAAAGCTCCCTTACAGGTACTTTTGCTGCAGGGCCCATGCAAGAGAATTTGCCAGGTGGCACTTTCTGCATTGTACTTGGATCGGGGTGAGATTAGCAGTATTCAAGAGAGATGGCTATACCTGCCAAAGGTGTGGTAAAACTTGGGAAAGGGAAAGGATAGTTAAATTAAATAAGCGCAATAAGCGATTCTTGAATTTTGCAGACGTACTGGAGGTAAAGGGAACCGATTTAGAATGTGATCATATTCGACCTGTGGTGCAGCTTATTGAGCAATTCCGCAGAGTTCCAAAAATTCGTAATACCAATCTGACTAACTCGTCAGACAATTTGCCGCTTACCAAGGAACGATTGCTCTCCTATGATAACCTCCGAACACTTTGTTCCAAATGTCATAGCGACATAACTGTCAAATTTACGTTAACTAGACACTATGAAAGCAAGGTGCGATCATCTGCAGAAACAGCGAATGCTATGATCGAATATTACTCGCTCGGAAAGGACAATAGGTAGAGTCCAATTCTAAATTAATCTGGGACAGAATTTCTACTGATATAATACTTAAAGAACACTATACACGAAGAGACAGAAGCTAATAATTTCAAAATATTTTTCTAAGGTGCTAGGTAATGGTTGTATCTAATGAATTACCAATATGCGACTTATTGCAACTATAGCAGCAAACGGATCTTAATTGAAATTCTCGCTTTTTGAGCACAGACCTGACTACAGAATATTAGTACAGAATTCTTTCATTAGTTCTACCTAAATATTTCCTAAATAAGATCAAAAATAATTCTAGTGTGTGAACAATATTAATAAACTGACTCTTTCTAGGGGAGTCCTTCTTACAGTATTATTTCTGATAACCCTTCTGCATGGTACAAGATTAGAGATTGCCTTCGCATCAGAATATGGCTCCAGTCAGGGAGACATCGCAATTTCTGAGATTACACCTACCACAGAATTTGGTGAATCATCTTCAAAAGAAGACACTTTAGTAGATGCAGTCAGTCAACAAAATGAATGTCAAGGGAATATTGTGATATGTCAAAATATCCTCACAAAACTAATCTGTAGTGAAAGGGCCGTTTGCATCATAGGTAACTTGGATCCATTCTTACTAGTTTTGCCCAATTAAGAATAATTGATAATAGAATTAACTGTTAAGGTGAACCGGTTCAATCGAAGACAATCCAGTGTTAGTCACAGGACTTGCTACTTTAAAAGGAGAATTGCGATCCAGTAGGGCGGTAACAACTTCAATTTTAATTTTTTTTGTACTATGCAGATATTTTTATTTTCGCTCGGCAACCATGTTCTTTTAACCTAATTGAAAGCCAAAAAACGAATTTGTCTGAAAACTTCTTACCCTTAGATTTGTCAATCTCCTTAACGTTACCTTGATACAATTTCTCTACAAATTGGCCAGCGATAAACAATTTTGAAAATATCCAACCCGCACTCGAAACTGGATCCAATATTGCAAAGGCATCTAGACCAGGGTCAAATCCACAATCTATTTTAAATTGCGAGAGTAGTGCAGTCGCAATTTCGGCATCTGTTTTGAAATCAGTTGACATGAAGTCCAAAATGAAAGTTCCCAAATACGATGACATTTCCAAGAACTAGCAAAATGAAGGAATATAAATTTGCAGCAGCATAAAATTCTGTACTAACTGAAATTTCATTTGCAAATGATTAAAGGCTGGCGAGAGTTATTTCTTGCGTAATTCTGAGTTATCTCATTTATCCCTACCATCAAGTCTTCTCGAATGTGAGCGAATTTGATCTGCAAAGCAATGCCTAAGATCTTTATCACCGAAAGCAGGCCACCCTTCCGCTAGTTAGCCTAAAGATCATACAAATAGAAGTAAATATATTGAAAAAAATTGGGGTCTGGTTGACAGGTTACTTTGCATGAATGAAGAGAGGTTTCTTACTGACCCATACAGGCCTGTCTCTCGTCATCATTATTCTTATTAATCCACCTTCTTCCCAACTTTTAAAGCTCTTTTCGAAATGCTCATAAATTTCAAGATTAAAGCATGCTGCAGTATCATTCTCAAACAGACAGAGCTTTTTTTGGCGTATGCTTTCGCTATGCAATTCTTGCAACCACTTGTCAACCTCCTCAGGATGTTCCTGAAGTATTGTTTCTATAATCAATGGGGTATAAATCCCAATTTTTGTCGCAAGAGAGCCGTTTGGGACTAGATTATATCCTTTCAATACCAATCCCAACGATTTATCTTGTAAGATCCCAGACATTTGTGAGGATATATATATGATCAATCTGGATTATTAATTTGTTGCATTTAAAATTACAACTTGAGTTGCAATATTTCTGACATTCTATCAATCTTATTGTAAGTCTAAGTAATAAGTCGGCTATTTATACAGATATTTTTTTGTCAAAATAGGTTCATACATTTTTGACTCCTACACTCAGTTCCTACATGTAGGAACAGGCATGCATTTAGCTTAGGATCAATTCAAATCTACTGTCAGTCGCTAGGTTAGCAAATAACCCAAGCTACTACTTGATACTTCTCTGGTGCGGTGATAGCCGCCAATTAAGTATTTTATCCCCTACGGTTCATAAAACTCAATTCTACTCCTCT
>JARBAV010000271.1 GCA_029237515.1 Nitrososphaerales archaeon | reverse complement strand
CGGGCTTACTTATATGAAGGGATGCTCAAATATGAATATTAGAGATGATGGTGGGAGGTCATTATATGATGCATAGTGACAACGGCGGTAGTAGTGGTGTAGACAACACAGCATCGGATGCCTCATCAGCTTCGACAGCAAAACAGGGTCGGGGATCGCATTATCGGGAGAAAGGCGGGCTGGATGCTAGGCTTACTTCGATTCGTGAGGCCAATCGGACGATTAGAGAAGACCGAACCGATCGTATGGAAGATTACCTCGAAGTAATCTATGAACTTGTCCGTCAGAAAGGCTATGCAACAACAGTTGACATTTCAGATTACCTTAATGTTTCCTCTCCCAGCGTTACAAGGATGATGAAAAAGCTCCACGAAACGGAATTCATTCGATATGAAAAATACAGGGGAATGAGCTTAACGGACAAGGGGATAGAAGTAGCGAAAGCCATACACAAGAGGCATGGAATACTCGCTGAGTTTTTCAAGATGATTGGTGTTCAGGATGATATTGCTAACGAAGACGCAGAGGGGATAGAACATCATCTACATTCTGAAACTTTGATGAAGCTTGAAGATTTTGTCAGAAGCCTAAAGGCAACTCACAAGATACAGTAGCCTGTTTCTCCAGCTTAAATCTGCCGTTCAAGCAAGTATCTTTATAGGTAACGACCTAACCGATGACATTTTTTGAATATCTATCTTTTGAAAGATATACATTTCATTAAATAAAAGTGGTTTTTAGTCCTATGAAGAGGACAGCATTTTTTTAGTGAGACAACTATTAAGGCAACATAGTTTTGCAAATGACATCCAGATTATTTAAGATAAACATCAACTGTATACTATTGACAGAGCTGAGATTCAAATTTAAAAAATGGTCCTAAAATGAATATTTGCTATTCGGGTGAATGGATTATGAAAGAGTCCCACCAATAATATGCGATGCATGAAGGACGAACAACGCCATCACATGTGAACAGACTCTCAAATTGACCTCCATTCTCGATGTAATTGCGACTGACAGGGTTATCTGCTGATTTTTAAAGAAAATGTTGTTACTAATACCCCGTTTAATCAAGGCTAATGTTGATCCCAGTTAGTTGTCCTTTAGTCCTAGAAAAGATTCCTGCTAATCTGGCCCTGAATCCATATTTCTTGTTCCTCAGATTCAACGCAATATCTAGTTCTTCTTGATTTGCAAGAAATGCCTTTCCACTGTACCATTGACCTTTGAGTTGGCCTCCAATCCCGCACGGAGCTACGCGTACATTTGGATTATTTCTCAATCGCTTTACCTTGCCGGTCTGCCTTCTTGTTACAACATTAATTTTGCTCCCATCTATCGTAAACCATACTGGAGTAGCCACCGCTTCACCATTTCTTTTCAGAGTCTCGAGTTTAATATAACGATACTGAGAAAGTGTTGAGATTGGATCAGTGGAAGACACATCTTTAAAGTTGAATGCGTTTTTAATATTGTTTTCCTTCTCATTGCTCATATGATCATTTAGTTATCAAGGAATTGTTTCCAAACAATAAATATCCAGTGATTAAATTTTTCCTGATACTTGAGGGGAACAAGATCAGTGTTGACGATGCAAGAGTACTCCTTTTATAATGGTGACTGGTTAATTGAATAGTCAGCTTAATGTCAACATCAACTTCTTCGTCTAGGTACACTTGTGAAATATGTGGAATTACATTCGATACAATCAATGAAAAGGAAGAACATATTAAGTTAGAACATGAAGAGCATCATCCTCCTACTGGGGTCGGATAATAGCTCCCTTAACAGGGGTCATGCCTTGCAGTGCATTGAACCTCATATCTCGAAAGTTAGAGTTGTTATGAATTACTCTTTCTGGTGATATACACTTGTACTGTCAGATCTACGAAATCAGAAGCATGCCGATACAATTCTTTCATTGTCCATTAATAATTATTCCTAGTGATTCTTATAGGAACTCTTGCTAAGAAGGTTTAGAAACCCGTATGATATCTACGATCGTTCTTTGGATTCAGATCATTAACAGAATTTGTGAAAATCAGTTAAATCTTACAATTTGGTTCCACTATAGTCGAATTCCTAAATTCTTATTTAGATAACCGCACTAGCTTAAGTCTAAATTCCTGATCTCATTCCAGATGTTTCCCAATTTCTCCAACAAATGCTATTTCTGACAGGCTTCTTCTTTCCCGTGGAGAATACGCCTTTTCTCGGAATCTTTCTGGGAGTACGGAGTGTTTATCTTGATATCCTATTGCTATCATGACTCCAACTTCAAAGTCATCTGGTATTCTAAAAATTTCTGTGGCCCTTTGGACGTCAAAGCCTCCCATCTCGTGCATGATGAGACCTTGGTTAAAAGCCTCAAGGAACATATTTTCATTTGCGGCCCCAAGATCATGAAAATGAAGCCTGTTGTATTTTTCTCCCTCTGAATAGTTTTTTCTTGCAATTGCACAAATGAGTATCGGAGCCCTTTTAGCATAAGAATTGGATTCAAGTAGGACAGATTGGGCCTCAGTTAACCTTACTGGATTGTCTTTGGTAAAGATTATGTACCTCCAAGGTTGCTCATTTTTTGATGACGGAGCCCATCTTGCTGCTTCTAATATAGAAAGCAATTTCGATCTTTCTACTGGTTTCGTCGAAAATGCTCTTGCGCTCCATCGCTTTGCGATAAGCTCATTTACCGGGTGGCCTGTCTTTGCGATTTTAGTAATTATCTCCT
>JARBAV010000270.1 GCA_029237515.1 Nitrososphaerales archaeon | reverse complement strand
CTAAAGACCTCACGTACTCCTTTCTCTGATTCACCTACCCATTTGGAGATAAGCTCTGGACCCTTAATGCTTATGAAATTAGCTTCACTCTCATTTGCTGCGGCCTTAGCCATCAATGTCTTACCTGTTCCAGGGGGACCGTAAAGCAAGATTCCCTTTGGAGGTGTAGCGTCAGCATAGGTAAATATGCCCTGATACTTCAGAGGCCACTCTACTGCTTCTTGCAATTCCTGTTTAATAGAGGATAGTCCTCCAATGTCTTCCCATTTCACATCAGGAACCTCTACGAATACTTCTCTCATAGCCGACGGTTCCATCTCTCTGACAACATCCATAAAGTCCTGCATAGTTACAATGATCTTCTTCAATGTCTCCGCTGGTATGTTTTCTGAAGTTAAATCAACTTCTGGCAAAACTCGTCTTAGTGCTCCCAGTCCTGCTTCCCTTGTCAATGCCTGCAAATCGGCCCCAACATATCCATGGGAAATATCTGCCAGCTTTTCCAAGACAACATCTTTTGCAAGAGGCATCCCCCTTGTGTGTATCTGCAATATTTCCAATCTGCCATTTCTATCTGGTACACCGATTTCAATTTCCCTATCAAACCTGCCCGGACGACGGAGAGCCTCGTCAACAGCGTTAACTCTGTTTGTTGCTCCTATGACTACCACCTTTCCCCTCGTAGACATACCGTCCATCAGAGAGAGCAGTTGAGCCACAATTCTCCTCTCAACCTCTCCTGTCACTTCTGCTCGTTTTGGAGCAATTGAATCTATTTCATCGATGAAAATAATTGAAGGTGCGTTCTTTTCAGCCTGTTGGAATACATTGCGTAATTTCTCTTCTGATTCGCCATAGTATTTACTCATTATTTCTGGACCACCTATTGTGTAGAAATTGGCATTTGTTTCATTGGCCACTGCTTTGGCCAGTAAGGTCTTTCCAGTTCCAGGTGGACCATGTAATAGCACACCCTTGGGGGCTTCTACGCCCAGTCTCTTAAATAGTTCTGGATGCCTTAGTGGAAGCTCGATCATCTCTCTCACTCGGCCAACTGCATTTCCAAGTCCACCTATGTCCTCGTAAGTAATAGATGGAGCACCACCTTCCTTTGAGACCTGGACTGCCTTAGCACTCTCTTCGGAGACTGTGATCTTTGTAGATGGAGAGACTATTACGGGGCCCGATGGATTCGTAGAGATTACTACAAGATCAATTCTTTGACCCATAACACTCAAAGGTATTGTGTCGCCTTTTGTCATCAATTGTCCATTAAGATACTCTGCAAGATATTCCTCTGCTCCTACAATTCTCAGTGGTTCAGTGGGGGCAAATGTTATGGTTTTTGCTTCTTTAGATTGAACTTTCTTGACTTCAATCTGATCATTAATCCCAACATCAAGCCTGTTTCGAGTATAGCCATCAATACGAATCAAGCCATTGCCTCTATCGGTACTTCGTGCGGGCCAGCTTAGAACAGTAGTCTTCTTTCCAAGTGATGATAATTCTAGTGCATCGCCACTTGTGATGCTTAGTCGTTCAGCTTCCTGGGGATCCACACGTGCTATCTTTCTTCCAACATCACGTTGTTCTGCTTCTGCAACCTTTAGGGTTGCTCCCCTGTTGTTCTTTCTAAAAGCATCATTAGATCCACTTGTATCGTTCGGGACGGGGCCATTCCCATCAAAGTTGTCATCCTTACTACTATTATTTGAAATGTGCTTTCACCGATTTACTTCTAAAAGATATTACACTTAAGTATTTTCCCCTGCGTATTCTAAAAGGGTAATACAGTGTGGAATTTCCCCGGAGAGTTATGATATTGTGTATTAAATCTAATCAATATGTTTTTAGTCAGATTTGATACAATAACGTGGAATATCCTACAATATTCTTATTCATATTATGGGCCACCTTCTAGGCCATTTCAGCCTACTCGGCATCTGCTTGCAAATCTAGGTTCAATGAAACCTAATTAGCGATATAGGATAGGACAATAGAAATCATAGTCGTAGGTTTATAGAGAGATAGAGTACTAAATATTTAGTAAATTGGGATGAAAAACAAAAGTAACCGCAACACAGTGAGTGTAACTCAAAAAGAGCGCATATTTCTGTTGGAAAATGAAACGTGTAGGTTAGCAACTTCGCATAATGACATACCACATATCGTACCAGTTGCTTACATCTATGATAAAGGGAATGTTATTTTCGTCACAGATTATGGGACGAGAAAATATAAGAATTTGGAAGTAAACAAGAATATCTCGGTAGTTGTTGATGTCTACGATCCCTCCGGAGAGAACAAAGCTATAGTGTTTCAAGGCAAAGCTGTTATCATTGAAAAAGGTGCTGAATTTAAGAGGTTGTATCGAATATTTAACAGAAAGTTTGAATGGGTAAGAAATAACCCATGGAAAGAGGGAGAAGCCCCTTTTGTAAGGATAAACGCTTTGAATAAAGTAAGCTGGGGTTTTTAGGTATGAAGCATGCGAAATCAGACTAAGCACATTCAATACCATATTTCGTGACACGCTAATTTGTCTTCGTATAGTTGAGGTCATAATTTTGAAATCATGAAAATAGAAAGTTTAGTTGAGGAGACTGATCCTTGCAGTTGCGTTAGACTGAATTCAGATGGATAGAACCATGAGAACACAATGGAATATAAGCATTCCAATTGAGAGAAGCTTTTATGAATTGTCAGGACAAACATCAACCGCTTATTTGTGCGGTATTTAAAAATATTTAAGGATGATGCTTGAACGATGTTACTAATAATGACATCCTTAACCTTGAGCAAAGAATTGACCGTGCCTCTTGATAAAGTGTGGGATATTGTGGGAGATATAGATAGAGAACCTGAATTCTGGCACGGGACCAAGTCAATTAGAAATATTAGTAGGAAAGGAAATACTGTCGAAAGAGACGTTGTCATCGCATTTAAGAATTCCGTGTGTAGGGAGATTGTACACCTGGATCCTAAAAAGAGGATTAATACAGAGATACTCAGTGGTCCTATTAAAGGAACAAAGACCTTAACACTCACATCAATAGATAGCAATGCTACCTCAATAACAGTCAATTGGGAAATTGAACTCTCTGGTTTCTATAAATTATTTTCTGGAATGGTTAGCAAGCATATCCATAAAGGGACTGAGGAAGCATTAGAGAGAATAACAAAAAATTTAACTCAAAGTCAGTAGCAACCGCCAAATTAGATCAGTCACCTAAGGACATAATTGTGTGAAATGATTACAAATATAGGTTAATAATGGCTATCTGCAAGATCAGCTTAGAACATCTCCAAGGGTATGAATATTTCTGATGGGATTTCATACATACAAAAAAAACTCAATGCGTATAGAGATGAAATTATTAGTATCAGTATATATAGTTCGTATTAGGAGTGCTGGAATTGGAATACCCAAAGCAATGCAACCAAGGTTTGGTTTTATTTTTTTATACTATAAACAACAAAATTAGCTTCGAATCTACTTTTACTAAGTTTTTTTACGTTCGTACCATTCTTGGCATCAACAGTTCGAATCGGTATTTGCCCTGAAGAGCTTTCTATGCGTTCAATCACGTAATGACAAGAATAACAAAAATTGCATCTTATACATATCGTTGATTTCCGAGAGAGGCAATAAACGCAGTTCTTGTAAGTTAATGAATTGCCATATTCAGTGAGATATTCATGCATCTGTAATTTCTTCCAAAGGTACAGGTACAAATTCTAATAATTATAATTTCGGCACCTAAAGCAGAGGGAGGGGTGTAGGTTAGAGAGACTTACTGACATTTGAAGGATTATGACATTCCGATGCTGTTATCGGGGAGCACGATCTTCCCATTTCAATTTCAGCGCTCAATTAGTTACTATGTAGAGCAATTTGTAAGGCATCTTCGATATTTCGACAAAGCTACGGTCACGCCATTGAAACGTGACCATCATAACTCTGCCGGGGTTTGGAGTTATTTCAGTCGGTAAATTAGGCTTCGTTATCCCTCCTAATGAGGATTTGTGACTCCCGATTCCCAAATTATGATATTAATCCATTTCTAGCCTTGGATGTTACTTTCAATTGGATTCCACGGATTAATTATCTTTTTTCTACTTCCTTAATCTACACAATCTTCAGTGTATTGAACCAGAGTACATGAACATCTCCTGCCAAATGAGAGAAATAGGATATATCATTGATGGCGGGCTAAGCTCACCAATATTAATTTCGTAACTTCTAGACCAAGTAGAAGCTCATTTTTAATTTGATTTATGCAGCATTTAGATCAAATAGCTAAATACAGGTTCTTGAAAATACGTAAGCTCCTTACCATTTGCCTACATCTCCTTCTAACAATCCTGAACCGGTATGAATTCTATCAATGTGCTTGGACAAATCCTGCTTGTTTTCAAACTTAGATTGGCAGTACGGGCATGAAAATTCTTCTTTTCCCATATCGATCGTATACTATCAATATACCCACTTAAGCCTATGGTTTATCTTCTATCAAGTATAATAGAAACTTGGTTCAAAGAAGAAGCATGCTAGGTAAGTACCACTGTTTAGAAATAATACAACCTTATGAGTAGAGTTAATGAATCAAAGGCAAGATCATAATCAATGTAAATGAATCCATTTGAAATAGTTGGATATGTTGCATTAGGTTTCGTACCCACATTAGTGGCGATGAAGATAGGATGGGATTTAGCGAGAAAGAAAATTCTGTTTTCATATCTCAAGAGGGATGAGACATATGCGACGGTTGAACCAACAGCAATGACTCCAAGGACCTAAACTCAGCCCATACAACTTCTAAGTTTAACCAATCTATTTAATCCTAAGGTTTATTTCTATTCCGCTGGTGCATCAATAAATTAAGACAATTTGATTTGCCTAAGTTGGCATCTGCGAAATTAAATTAACGCTTGTCCAATATCAAACGACTTGTTGAGTAGGTCTTATCAAAATCTCGTTAACATTAACATGTGAGGGAGCCTGTACTGCATACAGTATTGCATCAGCTATATCTTGTGCTTGTAAGGATTCCATTTTTTTTGACGCCTCGATAAAACGTGTCATAGACTCGTCGGTTATTGTTTCGAGCAGTTCCGTAGATACCGCTCCAGGCTCAACGCAAGTTACTCTAATCTTCGACCTTGAGCTGAATTCAACTCTGAGACCTTCGCTGAAAGCAGTTATTGCATGTTTGGTCGCACAATAGACGGTCCCACCTCCAAAGACCACTCTTCCAGCTACAGAAGACATGTTTACAATGTGTCCAGAATCCTTCTTAAGCATATGTGGTATTACTGCGGCTGTACAATATAGAACACCCTTAAGATTTACATCTATCATTCGTTCCCATTCATCAAACTTGTTATTTTTGAAAAAACTTAATGGCATCAAGCCAGCATTATTTACTAATATATCAACGGTTCCCCATTTCTTCACGGCATCGTCAACGAAGGAGTAGCAATTTGCTCTGTTGGTAACGTCAAGGGCATGAACAAGAATTTCAGCCCCTCGAGTTTTGCTAATTTCATTCTCTAGATCCTTCAATCTTTCGACCCGCCTCGCACCGACTGCGACATTTGCGCCGGCCTTTGATAATGCGACTGCCGTAGCATAGCCTATCCCACTACTTGCCCCAGTAACCAGAGCTACTTTCTTTTTTAACATCTTGTTAGCACTTTGTAGTTCTAAATGCTAGGATACATCTAAATAAATATTGGTCCTTCCCTTCGGACATCAGAATAGCTAGAAGAATTTCTTATCATACTTCACGACTAATCTACCACGACCT
>JARBAV010000269.1 GCA_029237515.1 Nitrososphaerales archaeon | reverse complement strand
CTTGACCTGTTTGTCTGCAAGATTAAAATTGTTGCTAACTTCGTTTAATGACAACATTCAATAGACGTTCTCATTCACAGTGACGATATTTGGCCAGCTTATAAATACTAGCATTTCGATCGCAAAGACTCACATATTTTGGATGTTGCAAAACATCACATATCATGTCGAAAAGTTGCGTTAACTGATTGAGAGAGTCTATGACCATTACGGTCCTTAACTGTCCAAAATTACGGTTTCTAGCTTTGCAACCAAAAATAATACCCTACAAGGATTATCTTATAGAATCTATACTTCAAGTGTCTCCCGCAGAGTAAAATTAAGTGAAATAGTGATTTATATATTGACTCCTTCATCTTGCCACATCACGGCTAAATGCGAAGATTAGATAGCTTTTCATTATTACCGCCTGTATGAAGGAGAGTAAATAAAACTCTGCTTCTATTTGAAATAAGTGGATCATTAACATTATTGAACCGACTGGATGAATAATAATTCTGGTCATTTCAACTGTAAGAAAAATAAATAAGAGGAGTAGATTGATCACTTTTCACTAACGACCCAAATTTATGATACAAAATCATTTAATGGTCGGTGAATCGTAGTATCATTAAATTACAAAATACCGGGCTTCTGTATTTCACAAGACCAAAGGCCTCGAATGAATGAATATGGCTTCCTCCATTATTTTATTGTATTTTCTTCTGCAAAAATTATCTGTAGAATACTGATCTATTCAAATAGACTTAACTCTACGAACTTTATGATTGTTGCAAGGATACCTAAGTGATAGTTTAAGCTGCTAGATCGTTGAGTCTTCTTCTGGGAGAGAGGCAAGTTCATTCATAGTATTATAAATTTCTAAGTACCTCTTCCCTTTTTGGGTTGTGATGTAGATCTGTTCTCCCAGCCTATATTCTAGCAATCCGTTTTCTTGTAATTCAGTCAAGTGGGCACAGAGTTGATTGTGAGAAAGATAAGCTTTATACATGATCTTGGTCTTATTTTCTGCCACCATTGCAGCTTCCAAGATCATGGCATTAATATCTTGTCTGCCCCTATTTTTCATGATATGATCTAATGTGAAGAGTGAAGTTATTTATCAGAATCGAAAAGAGGTTACCAGATTAAGTTATATTAAATATTTATGATATTCCATGCTATAATATTATTCTTAGGAACACTAGTATTATATGATACAAGTAGATTTTTTTGTATTTTAAGACCTATCAAATTAGTTTGAATATGTCAGTGAGTGCGCATGAGGATCACGATTGTTGTTTGAACACCTATCTTCTGTAAATGCCGATCATTTTCGTGTAACTATATAACCTGGAATTCCCTATCTATTGTCCTTAGATTGCATTCACCAAATGCTTCAAATACTGCATATTATCGGGACGCCTACATCTAAATTTCAGGAGCGATACGTTTTCAGGTCCTCTTTCCTTTCCACCCTTCAAAGCATTGTAAATGATAGTATTCTGTTTCATTACCTGTATTAGCCACTACATACACGCTCCCAAGGGAATCCAGATTTATCACTTTTTTGCATTCACTGCAGAATACTGGGGCTTGTGCTGCCGACATAGTTACTTTTTTCCTATCCCTTCATAATAGGCAAGAATTAAGATTTTAACTTTGCTGTTAACTTCTTGTTCAATTTAATTGATCAGTTTTTGAACTTGCGTGATTGATAGGCATTCTCCAATCTATTATGCTGTCGGTGTGCATATAAGCGACTAGAATTGCAATACGTGAGTTGGCCCTGCTTTAATTATATGCCTAACACTAAGGAAGATTTTATTCAGTGAAGTCTGCTAAAAGGAGTAGCTATAAGATGGTTTAGTATCAAGTTGCCAGGCAGACGATTTACTACCACAGAAGTGCAAATTTGAACAAAAATGTGCGGGTTCACAGTCTCAGAACCAACTATTTGACTAGAATGAAGAATTATGAAGATGAGATCTAGTTAGAACACTGCTCAAGTCCGAGGGTAGACTTCCAATCTATTTGGTATCTTCGTGAGACAAGAGATAAATAATTGAAGTGCGTTGATGGAGTGTGCAAGAGGAGAAGGATCAGAGCAAGAAGGACTCTAACACTGTTGCATCGTATCTTTCGTCTACCGTTGGATCCATTTCTAATTCTGATGTGATTATCCTTGAAGCAAACAGTACTGTCGAAGATGCCAGTCATCTTATGAAAGATAAGAATTCGACGAGCGTTCTCGTATCAGCAAGGGGTGATATAGTTGGCATAGTCAGCAAGACAGACATATTGTTCAAAGTAATGTCTCAAAACAGGGATCCTTCTAAAGTAAAGCTTAGAGAAATAATGTCTAGCCCGGTCCTGACGATACGTCCTAATGCTACCGTAGAGGAGGCGTTATCAAAGATGGCAAAACGAAATGTTAGGCAAATTTATCTCCATGCCTTTAATGCAATAATCGGGGTGGTATCTAGAGAGCAGATCTATAGGAGGATGGAGGAGATTTCTCTAGCGACGGAAAACTTGGCATTAAGTGGGACTCCAGTATGTATCGTGAATTCAAAATCTGTTACATACATCAAGGATAAAAGTAAAGTAAATTACCTATGTCCATATTGTCAGTCCCCATTTGATACCACTGAAGGTCTTTCAAAACACATGGACAGATTTCATAATGAATTTGATGCTGGTGTTCTTGAAGGGGATGTCAGATCAATTTTCGAATAGTTAAGCCAGTCCTTTTCACGCTGAAATTTTATGAAAATTCTAGCGCGAATGCTCTTAATTCAGTTATTTGAGCTTGAATGGAATTATTGGATTGCGACCCGTACGAAATAGAATTATGCTGTACCCCAAAAGGGAACGAGATACTTGTTATTGAAAATAAATTACCATCCTTATCTGCATTTCAGCCTCCAACAACACTCACGAGATTTGCTAAGCATTCCTATTCTTTAGGAAAAGCCGAAAATAGTGCTTGAAACTAATGATATTAACGTTACTGATTCACTAAAACTTGAATATGTGAATGAATATGCGACTTATCAATTGAATACATTCAAATGAGTAAAATTTTCAATTGATCTACTCACTCTGTATAATTAGTTTGACTTGATCGGATTTTCATTATCTCGTAAAAATGGGTTTGCATTCTTTTTTAGCGCTGTTATTAGTGGTATTTTGTAAGTGCAACAATTACAGATATTTAATGGGCGAATTAGATTTACATATTAGTAACACTTATTCGCTAATTTTTTTAATTCTTATTAACCATTGTTATATTTTCTTATCGGATCAGAGTAGTCTAAAGAAAACATAATAATAACCTATTCGTATAATTGTAGATTGCAGAAACAAATATCTGTACGGCCTTGCAGTATTAGGGAAAAAAGACAAAGTGTAAACGAAGATATCCGTAAAATACATAGTGATTTTCTTTCATTTGAGGAGATTTGTCCTCAATGGGCACTAGCGCTGCGGCTGGGGTACTCAAATAATTCCAATCTGGATATCCAGGATGCAAAGAATTGTATAGTTGGGGAGGCTCACGGCTTCAGAAATAGGGGCTTGAGATGTTCAAAATGCTGGGAGTATTCTCAGAGCTTTACTTTCTGTACATATGGAAATAAGATGCATAAATACATTGTAACTGACCGCCGAAGATTTGAAGATTTAAAGTTCGAATTTGTCTCACATTTTAACCAAAGACACTTGATCAATCAATCTTGTCAACAACGCATACTAGATCTGGTGATTCGAAAAATATCAAGAATTTTACTCCGGTTCAGGATGCTGCACCTCTCATTATTTCTCTGAAAAGATTTTCCTAAAAGTAGTAATATGATAATATTGAATCAGAAATAGTAGGCAGTTGTTACCTCTTTTTTGATATTATCGTAATAGGAATTTACTCTACTTATTTTAACAAAGACTATGGTCCATAAAAAATGAAATTGTTTTCGATGCCAGGAACTTTTATGGTCGTTGCTTTCGATTCTAAGCATTGACTCTGTTAATAGGCTCAACAGCATAAGAGCTGAATCACGCGTCTCTATGGGCAGCATTGCATTCATCCATGTAGAGAAACGACATTACTTGCGATAGAGAGGGTCTTCATCAAAACAATTGATGGCTAAGCAAGAATCTTATGCTTCAACAAGTCCAAAGAAGTCTAAACTCAATTTCGGCTAGAACCATATTTTTCCACATAAACTAACTGGTTAAGAGGGAGGCGATTCTTTCTCTTCCCAGATAAGGCCTTAGCTGGATAACCAAATCCCAAGACAATGGACGGAGTCAAGTCCGTTGGGATCATAAAGTCTTTTCGAAGAGGTCCTTCCTTGAACCCGGTATATAGTCCGGATCCTACCCCCTCATTCCATGCAGTTAGCTGCATGTTTTGAGCGACTCTACCCGCATCTATTAAGTGGAATCGCAGCGTTGGGTTAGTCACAATTACTATTCCAAAATCTGCTTCTACAATCCATGCTCCGCTTGTACTGTCTAAGGCAAGTTGGCTCAGATTTTTCTTATCCTCAATAAGGATGAAGCGCCAATGTTGCAAGTTCAAACCAGAGCCCGTTTGTCTAGCAGACTCGAGAATTCTTTGCTTTATTTCTGGTTTAACTTCTTTTCTCAAAAATTCCCTTACTTCAAGTTTAGATACTATGCATTCGAAAGTGTCCATTTCTTGTTGACCAACACAATATGTTATATATTGCCTTAAAGGCTTTCATCCCTTATTTAGTAAAAGACCAGTCTGCTAAATTCAGCAGATCCGATAATTAATGTCAACCAGGACTCCAATAGTCTCTTCTTTAAGACTCATTGACTAACCTATTCCTGCATAGTTTATGTGTACCCGAATGTCTTCGTTTCAAACTATGGATGTTAATTCTTTCCTGTTCCTAATTTGACTAGCTTCCACTCTAACAACTAACTTCACATCATCGTTAATCCTATGAAGTAGGAGTATGGTATCTAACTGCCACCATTCAATCATTCAAATTGTCTACTCGCCAGTTTATTCTTGAGATGAGGAATCAACTTCAGAAGAAGAGGATGGTATTATTTTCATGAGACTTCCCTGACCCTCGTTTTCTCTATCATAGGTCAGAATATACAAATTGCCGTCAGGACCAGTTTCTATTTCAGAAATCCCTGTGAAGCCAGTTCCAAGTGTAACGCCTGACAACTCATCATCGCTGTCCGCGACCATGTCGTTCAAAAGCGGATCATTTTCCAAACCCATTCCTGTTCTTTCAGCGTTTGGTTGGAAATAGTAAAGAATTCCTGAAGTTATATCCCCAGCAAAGATTCCATTTTCATATATTGAGCCAAATGCCGATGAGTTTAGGAATTCAATGTCTGTCACACCTCGCGATTCAGCCCAACTAAAGACTGGGTCAGCATAATGTGAGCCTGGGATATTAACCAAATCGGATTCAGTAACGCCTGTGTTAGAACCTATTGGCCCCATTACTGATTTCCATCCACTATTAAATCCAGGTTCAACTAGGTTAATTTCATCGAATACATCCTCACCATTCTCTGCATCCCAAAGTTTTCCCGTCATAGGGTCAAAATCAAATCCGTAACTGTTTCTTATGCCATAGGCATAATATCTGCCAGCTTCCTCGCCTCCTTCGACAAACGGATTATCAATAGACGCAGATCCATCAATGGGGTTTACCCTAAGAATTACGCCAGTGTCATCTGGCGGCGGGCCGTTTATGAAATTTTGTAGCTGCCCTTCTCTCTGCATTTCTCCAACTACCACATATAGTTGGTTGTCTGGGCCAACCTTGAGCTTCCCTCCTTGATGATTTGTACCTGGTGTGGATGGCAGATCCAGGAGCAACTGTGGGTCTGTTAGAGAGGAGCCGTCCCATGCGTAGCTATATACCCTATTCCTGACTTCGCCTTCAGTAGACACTCCCTCCACTTGGGCGCCACTTTCAGTGAAAAAAAGGTATACTCTATTACCATCATAAGCTATACCTAATAAACCACGTTCGTTATTACTCTCAACCTGTTCAATCTGAAGCACCGGTTCTGATTGCAAAACCCCGTTTGAAATCAATCTGACATTCCCTTCCTTCTCCAAAAATAGGATGTTGTTATCATCAAGAAAGGCTAGACTGGTTGGGGAAACTAATCCATCTATCATAGTTTGAATTGCAAGACTCGGATCGTTGAGCTGTGCCTGGGCAAAGACCATATAGGGACTCAAAGGAATAAGAATGAAGGAAAAAGCTACTGCTGCAAAAAACGTAACTCCTAAATTCCACAACACATCTGACATATCTATTATTCTAACAAAAGCTCTTGTTTCTTAGATTAACTTTGAGTCTACAAAGTACCACAGCGTAAACTGTATGAACTATTCGATTATTGCGATTAATGAAGCAATGGATCTAATTTGACTATTCCATTCCTTGTTTGTACTGTAGGTTACGCTATGAAGAAGTCTAAAGCGTCAGCTAAATTATTAAAGAACTTTCTAGATACAAAATGAATTTTCTTGCCAAGATAAATTGTTGCTTTTCCATTGGGAATGTTTTAGAACCAAAGGGTTTCAAAAAATACATCATCAGTTTGGTTGATAGTACATATTTCTCAGAAAGGGCCATCAAATCGTAAGGGATCGGTTACTAACGAACTCAAAAAATATTAGCAGATACTCGGTCTGCCATACAACCGAGTATTATTCATATTCCTACGGTATCGACCTTCTTAATCTCCAGAGTAACTCTGTCCCCCACTTTTAGACCCATGTCCTCGTACTCCCTCATACTCAACTTTAAGGTGGGAGATTCAGAAAGCCCCATGCCCCCCATCATGTTTGAAAAAGCCTTAGGTAAATTTTTCATCATGTCTTCTGGAGACGTGAAAGCGAATGCATGAGCTCCAAATGGACTCTGTGGAGATCGATGTCTGCTTTCTCCTGTGGAAGAAGGATCGCTAAAGCTTAGATATATGTACGGGCTACCGTCTTGGGTTGCTTCGATGCGTGAGACTATAAATTCTTTCTTCATACTAATGCTTTAATACAACACTTTATAGTTTTTTGGGTGACTTTGGTGATAAACTGGTGAACAACTGGTTTAAGTGTTATGCTCGACAAGTTGCTGTCAGATAAACCTTCATAGAATTTCTATTACATTAACAGATATTGCAACAATGATACTAGAAAATATGACTCATCGAACAGAGATTTGACAATATGTCGAATGTTTTTGCACTTCACCGGCATTCGATCTAGTATTACAAAGGGCTGCAAGATAAGGCTAGATAACCTTCCGAAGGTAAATAGTTACACTTACATTAGTTTTCTCATCATAACTTGCAAGCAAATAAAATCTAGCAGAAAAGAGTTCCTCGAAGACTTTTAACAAGAATTGGCAGTTCAAGTAACACGCATTAGCTCAATGGCAATAGAATAGTTTCGCAGTCATAGCAGAGTCATTGAAAAATGAGAACGATTACAACAGTGATAATGCATATTTTAACTCGAATATTTGAAATCTATTTTATGACAATTATCTGAAATCGAACCTTAAGTCGGTTTCTCAACTTCATTTGTATGGCCAATGAACCAAAAAAATGCCCTATATGATTAGGGTCATGGTTCAACGATACAAGTTGTGCAACATTTTTGCATTTGAGCAAGATTATTTCCTATTTCTTGTTAATCGCATGATATGTTTCAAAATCCACCATGAGAAATGTAAGTATAAAGATATAAAGTATAAAAATCTATCAACGAATTTGATTATCGGTGAGGACCATGGAAAATAATATTGCAGGACGTTCACTCGTTTACTTGTTTGTCTTTTCAGTTCTGACCTTCATCACGATTCATGTCTCATATCCAATTCTGAACTACTTTCAATCTGATATCATTTTCATTGATTCACTATCGCCTTATGTCATGATAGTACACGCTAGCCTAAATGGTAACAACATGTCAGAAAGTAATAGTGATGAGTGGCCAACAGTTAATCATGATTTGTATGGGACAAGGAATAGCAATCAAACCACTATCAACGACGAGAATGTCGATTCATTAGAAGTCAAGTGGCAGATTGTAAATGATTTTGAAATTCAAGATCCACCCATAGTTGTTAACAACACTGGCTACATTCAAGATTATGCTGGGAATGTTTTCGCATTCAATACACAGGATGGACGCGTTCTTTGGAATGTCCGTGTTGGTTATGGACCGACAATGGGGCTAAGTTATGACAATGGCTTAATTTTTTCAAGCACAGCGGCAAAGGGTACTGTTATTGCAATTAACTCAACAAATGGTAGTAAGGAATGGGAATCTGAACCCCTCGGTAATACCTCGGAAGGGTATAGTATAGATTCCTTTCCTATAGTATGGAAAAGTTATGTAATCGCTGGATCAGGGGGAAGCGGATTACCACCGGGTCTTGGTCTTGTGAAGGGTAACGTTACGGCGCTTAACCGTACTGATGGCAGTATTCTATGGAATCTTGAAACAACCACAGGTGAATGGGTTGAAAAGGGGAAGACCCCGCCAAATGGAGGGGCAACTGCATGGTCTGGAGGTTCATTCGATCCAGAGGAAGGATTGTTATATTTGCCATTAGGGAGCGCTTCCCCTAACTTTAATGCTTCTACGAGGCAAACACCTAATCTCTATTCTAATAACATGATAGCTGTGAACGTTACTTCGGGGAAGATAGTATGGGCAACGCCATTTATAGCGCACGGAACAGTCTTAGATAATGTTATAGTTCCAGATACTCACGATTGGGATACCTCCTGGGGTAGCAGTATTAGTAAGATTTCACTGCAAAATGGCACCCAAAAGAAGGTCGTCATAGGTCATGATAAGATGGGAAATTTAATTGCGATGGATGGCAAAACCGGTGATGAGATATGGTGGAAGACACTGGGAAAACCAATTAATATCAATAAGATTCCTACACCTAACGGTACCGGCCTCATCTGGGCATACGGAGTTTATAATTATCATGCGGTGGACAGCAATAATACACTTTACGTTACTGCTACAAATCGGGGTTTAGAATTCTTCACTGATGGATTGAGTGGGCATAAAAAAGCAGCTCCTAACACAATCGAGCAAGGACTAAAGAATGGTACAATATATGCGATTGATATCCTCACCGGTAAAATTAAATGGGAATTTGATACAGAGTTTCCACCGAGAGTGTCTCCTTTAGTTACTAATGATATAGTATTTACTGGATATATTCCTTATGAACGACAAACGAAATCAGGGATGATCCTGGCACTAGACAAACTAAATGGAACCAAACTATGGGAGTTTAAAGTGGATGCGCCTATAGCCCCCGTTGGACCATCTGTCGCTAACGGTCTACTTTTTGTTCCTACAGGAAAATTAGTCTCTAATCCTGCTCAATTATCTTCAAGCGGTGAAGGTTCATTGATTGCATTTGAGCCTAAGACGAATAGTTAAGTATTTCTTTCATAGAAACAGTACAGTGTTTCCTTCCATGATTATGACTAGCGCATTTTTCAATTTGGGAATCATAATTGATTATCATTACTTCAATCGACGAGTTCTAACCACTATTCCTTGCGTGACAGTCCGTCATTTACGATTCCATTCTTTGTATCAAATTCTTGGTAGTCTAGCCATCTGTCTGCGAGAATATCTCAGCTGTGTGATGTCAGGATGATTTCCAAAATATCTCATAATTGGAATGTGAGTTTTACTGTTGCAAACACATCAAATACAAGGGCGAAGCAAAATCTGAAATATGAATAAATACTCAATGAAACATGTAATTAGACAACCTACATGAG
>JARBAV010000268.1 GCA_029237515.1 Nitrososphaerales archaeon | reverse complement strand
TATTGGGCAGCATTTGTTGTTGCTTTTTACGGCGCGTTGCTGTTGTCATATCGTCTCTATGTTATTCCATCTATAAGCTGGTCTCATTGACTATTCATCTAGACATTTGTGGAACGAAATATATGTCTCTTGCCCGAAGTAAACAATGACGACTGTTATTACAACTATTATTACCATTATTACTACTGCTCCTGCAACATCCATCGTCTATATTGTGATTGATCTTCATACTTAATTGTGGGAATGATGATGATGATCTTCCTCCGAAGCTCGTGACTTGAATGTATTTATCAAATATTGGAAGAAGAGTCTTGATGTATAAAGAAGACTGGTAGTGATAATTCCAAGATACTACGCATCGCGTTCGACCTGATGATATTGCTATCTTCCTTATCGTAGAAACAATTTCTTTTATTAGATATTTTGCTTCTTTACGATCAATGTTGGGATCATGAGTAAACATGTGCAATAAATCTGGAACTATTATTAGACACGTGTCAAGCTGTCTAATGATATTAGGTAATTCATTAATAATTAGATTGGTTAGTTGATGGACTGTAAAAGCTCTACTTACAACTATTCTTTGTAAAGTCTCTTTTATGTCTAAACCATATTGTCTTATAAATTCTACAAATTGATAAAAATCTAAACTATTTCCGGCATCTACAATTACTACATACGGCAATAAATGCGGTGATGATGGTGTTGATGATAAACTAAAGCCCTCTCGCCGCCGTAATAAAGATAAAGAGTAGATACATAGTCTGGCCAAGAGAATATTTGTGAATTTTTTATTATTTTTGCTATGATTATTATCGCCGATTATAGCTAATGTATTGCCCTCCGTATTAAGGTTCTGAAGAGAAGAATCTAAAGGCTCGATATCAAACATCAGTTTGCTAGTAAATTCATTATATGCCGTCTGGAATTTTGATGGGAGTATTGACGATTGTAATGCTATTGATCGTCTTTTGTTATACTTGTCATACAGTTGCTGTGGTTGCGGTGGATTCTTCCATTCTTTTTTCAGAGTCTTTAGGACAGTACCACATTTTGGGCATTCTTCTTTCACATTGATTGTCAAAAGATCCTGACATGCCTCTCCTATTATCTTCTTTAGTAACGTGCCGCACTCTGAACAGGAGTATTCTAAAAGTTGGTAATTCATTCTGGATGAAGTGACCGCCGTTTAAGACCTTATAATGAGTAAGGTGTGTTGCCATGGGGGAGGGATAGTTAGATTTGTTCGAGATAAAATAATTGTCCATTGTCTGAATCGACGTTGCACCGGAGACCATATCATATATACATATAGAACGAATAGTTGAAGTTCTAACAAAGACATATTATAACGAACACGAATAAATTAGAAGACGACTTTTCTTGACCATTTAAGAGTCAGCGATCCTAGTCGGTCGCCAAGACAGTACAAAATATGAGGTATTAAGTTTAGAATGGAGATGCCTCTGTTTAGGAATTCGTACAAAAAGAGTGATGTACAAGCCCCCGCCTTGTCGATCACTAAGCTCATCGTATTGCATACACACGTGGTCTGTAACCTGAGTAGTACTCGTAATATAAAAGTCGGTTCGCATAGACGAAAACAATCTTGTGATGCGGTCACCGGGATTTGAATTCCCGCTCTATCTTGATAAAAGATCGAGTCCCGGGTTACGGGCTAGCCTCGTATCTTAGGATACATGGAAGGCCAGTGTACTAACCAAACTATACGATGACCGCACACATGTTTAGGCTCGCAAGCACTGGATATTTATTTCTATGTTAAAGTGTTTTACTCGCGATGTATGCATCCTATGAATGGAATTACTTAAGCAAGGCTTATAATAACAACCTACAAAGAAGCTTGTGTGATGAATGAATTATTTACTAAACATGGCAATCATAAAATTCAAAAAGTTAATGACTTTGAATTCCGACTCGAAAAGAATGAAAGAAAAGGAATGAATGTTCCGGTTACCATTTTCTCTGACGATCTTCTAATATCCAAGATGGTCACAGATCGAACGATCGACCAAGCAGCTAATGTTGCCACCCTTCCTGGTGTAAGAAAGCATGTCGTGGTCCTTCCTGACGGTCATGAGGGCTACGGATTTCCTGTAGGAGGAGTTGCAGCGACCGATTTGGTCGAAGGCGTCATCAGTCCAGGAGGAGTCGGATACGACATTAACTGCGGTGTGAGACTGATCCGTACAAACTTGACTGAAAAAGATATTGCAAAGAGAGGTATAAAGGAAGTTGTTGACGAACTCTTTAGGACCATACCCTCCGGAGTTGGAAAAACCGGTTCGATCAGATTAACGAAATCAAGCCTTGACGAATTTCTCGTAGAAGGAGTGAAATGGACTATTGAAAACGGATACGGTTGGGAACAGGACGCCGAAGGTTGTGAGGAGGGAGGTAAGATGATTGGAGCTGATCCAGACAGTGTTTCGGAGACCGCTAAGAAGAGGGGCATTAATCAGCTAGGGAGTCTTGGCTCTGGAAACCACTTCCTAGAAATTCAGAAGATAGATAAAATTCTTGATGAGAGGGCTGCTGCTGCTATGGGTTTGAATGAAATAGGCCAAGTGACAATTCTCATTCATTGTGGATCTAGAGGTTTTGGGCATCAAGTTTGCAGTGATTACCTCCGTCTGTCTGAAAGTATTTCAAGAAAGTACGAGCTAAAGCTGGTTGATAGGGAATTAGCTTGTGTTCCAAATAACTCTCAGGAGGGAATGAGCTATCGGAAAGCAATGTATTCAGCACTCAACTTTGCATGGTGCAATAGGCAATTAATTACGCATTGGACGAGAAAAACATTTGAAAAACTGTTTGGGATGAGTGAACAGGCGCTGGATATGAAATTAGTATATGACGTCTCGCATAACATTGCCAAAGTAGAGCGATACAATATCAATGGAGAAGGAACACGCGATTTGATGATTCACCGGAAAGGCGCCACTCGGGCATTCCCTGCAGGGATGTCGCAAGTATCTGAAAGGTATCGAGCTGTGGGCCAGCCAGTCATCATACCTGGATCTATGGGCACCTCAAGTTGGATTCTACTAGGCAATGAGAAATCCCTTGAATTGAGCTTCGGCTCTACCGCTCATGGCGCTGGAAGAACCATGTCAAGATCGGCCGCAAAACGAGCCTATTCTTTGGATGAAGTCAGAAATAATCTCACAGATAAAGGTATTTATCTCAAAGCTCTAACTAAAGAAGGTGTCGTGGAGGAAACACCGGAGGCATATAAAGACGTTGATAGGGTCGCTAATATTTCTGATTCTGTTGGAATCGCAACAAAGGTGGCAAGATTAATCCCGTTAGGTGTAATGAAGGGTTGAAGTCGGAAGAGGATCCAGATTTAGAGATCATAAAAGCTCGAAAAATGCTGAAGCTCAGAGAGCAAGCTGCTGCAACTGAAAAGCAACGAAAAATCCAAAATGAATCCAAATCTTTAGAAAACTCAAAGAAACAAATTTTCCTCAAATATATTTATGACAGAGGCGATGAGGTTTTGGCTGCGGCTGAAGCCCAATTTCCCTTACAAACTATGACAGTAATGAATCGCATACTTGAATTGATAGAGAGAGGGGAAATACAGCAGAAGATATCAGGTGGAGAATTGTTATCGCTTTTCCGTATGTTGGGATTGAACATCAGAATGAATACAACTATAAAAATCGAAGATCATGGCAAGTTGGTTTCCTTTTCTGATAAGTTGAAGGCTGACAACATAAAGAATGGAATTAAAACCGAATAGATTCGGTACATCTTTAAAATTTAGATTCTAACCTATTTCAGAATTTCATCCTGTTGTACAAGATCGTTGGGTTGTTTAATGACCTCATGAAGTAGATAACCCTACGATAGTATGTTCTAATTTTAAGTATCAATATGATCTCATGGAATTTAGCCATCAATAACTATAAAAAATCAGAATAGACTTAATGCATGTAGCGTATCAACAAGCATCAAGCATGTGAGCTTATTCAATTTAATTGAATCCCTATGGCAGATAGGTTTTAATTCAATTGTCAACTACTGTTAGGAGTAACTACCTATTGAAAGAGTGCACCAAATGGATTACACAGAACTCATAAATATGGCAAGAGATTATCAACTCGGTGATATACCCAGTAACGAAAAGGCTCTAATTTACAGGATAATCAACTCTGAAGCATCAACTTATCGAATCGCATCATCCAAATTTAGGTTTCGACAGCAAAATTATCAAGAAAGAAATGATTATACTGGATTAAAAAGGCTTATTGAGCTTCGATATATTGAAGAAAATCAAGAACAGAGAAAAATATTCGGGGGCAGTATGATCTACAGGTTTACTACTCAAGGTTTGCTTTATATTTTTGCAAACAAGCTAATCTACCCTCCTCAGCTACTACTAAATTATAGCTCAGGTAGCCTCCTTAAAACACTCGTATTTCAGTATTTTGAAACTAAAACTATAAGTCAAGGCACAGCTAGATTCTATGAGGCAATTACTGAGTATTTGAATGAATGTGCAAGAACATTGACAAATCAAAATTTCATTCTAAAATCTGAACTTGATAGCAATGATAGGCGAGAAAAGACATTAGCTCAGGAATTAGAGGAATTTGTTAAGGTTCTCGCAATAAAGCTTGCTTTAATGTATAGTGAGTCAAATCTATTGACCATCTCTTCTGCGCTTGTGGAAAATGATAGTGCAAGGGTTTCGCTGT
>JARBAV010000267.1 GCA_029237515.1 Nitrososphaerales archaeon | reverse complement strand
CTCACGAAAAACTTAGAGGAAATTGGCAAAAACTTCTATTCACGAGGATGGGTTTTGAGTACAAGCGGAAATTTTAGCGCAGTGCTTTCGCGGGAGCCGTTGCGCCTGGCCATTACTACAAAGGGATCGGATAAAGGTAAACTAACCCCGGCACAGTTTCTAGAAATTGATGGTGTTGGAAATGTTGTTAGAAACGGCGGTGATGAACAGCAACCTTCAGCCGAGGCATCACTTCATCTAGCGGTTGTTCGCTGTATGAATGCGGATGCAGTTTTGCACACTCATTCAGTCTGGAGCACAGTGCTTTCTGACATGCACGCATCACGGGGCGGCATTGTGCTTGAGGGCTATGAGATGCTCAAGGGATTAGATGGTGTTGGAACCCACCAACACAAGGAGTATCTGCCAATTCTAGAGAATTCTCAAGATATGATTGAATTAGCGCGAAGAGTTTCTGCAACTTTGCAAGAGTATAATGGTATTCATGGTTTTCTCTTACGCGGACATGGATTATATACTTGGGGCGTAAGCCTAGAAGAGGCGATACACAATGTTGAAATTTTGGAGTTTCTGATGGAAGTGCTTGTTCGATCCGCCCAAGCACGAGGCAGCGCAGTGAGCCTATAACCAATCGACAACAAATGAGATTGTTATGGCTGTTCTAAACATCCCAGACGAAAATCATTTATTAAGAGATTGTGACGAGGTTAGAGACTATCTAGCAGACATTGGAATTGTTTACGAGTACTGGGAACCGGTTGCAGACCTTCCACAGGATGCATCGACTGAAGAGGTTTTAAGTGCTTACTCCAAGCAAATCAATGAACTTAAACGCCGCGGCGGATACGTAACCGCTGACGTCATCAGTGTGAATAAAAATACGCCAGGGTTAGATGCAATGCTTGCGAAATTCAATATCGAGCATCGCCATGACGAAGATGAAGTCAGGTACATTCTCAGTGGACGAGGACTGTTTCATATCCACTCGCAGCAGCACCAGCGAGATCAAGTCGTGGCAATTGAAGTAGAGGCGGGAGACCTGATCTGCATTCCGCGCAATACACTACATTGGTTCGATCTCTGTGGTGACCGGAAAATCCGAGCAATTCGTCTATTCCAAGATGTTTCCGGTTGGACACCTCACTACACACATAGCGCTATTGATCGAAAATACGAACCAGTATGTTGGGGTCCCATGTATATCCAATCACAAACGACTACGATTGCAGAGGATTAGTGTGAGCATGTGTCACACATCACCGATCCTCAAATCTTTATCATTCTACTTGATATAGAGGGTACTACTACTCCTGTCGACTTTGTATATCAAAGGCTTTTTCCGTACGCATTCCGCAAGCTGCCCTCTTTCCTTCAGGAACATTTTCAGGAACCAGAGACTAGGTTACTGATTCGAAATTTGTACTCGCAACACCAGACAGACGAACGTCATGAATTAATGCCCCCTGCTTGGATTGAAGGGTCAGATCAACTGCTGCAGCTGCGTTCATGTGTTGCTTACGCACAATGGTTGATGAATAAAAACAGCAAGTACGCAGCTTTGAAAGCTCTTCAAGGTAAAATCTGGCAAGAAGGATATAACACTGGAGAATTACAAGGTGAAGTTTATTCGGATGTTCCTCAAGCGTTTGAGCGATGGCGACGGCAAAAACGAAAGATCTGTATCTATTCCTCAGGTAGTGTTCTAGCGCAACAACTCTTGTTCAGAACTACTAAAGTAGGCAATCTGTCTGCATATATTACTGCTTTCTTTGATTCGAATATAGGAGCAAAGACAGAAGTTGAGAGCTACCGAAAAATTGCTGAATCTTTCGGTCTAATTCCACGCGACTTTCTATTTGTCTCTGACGCAAAGGAAGAAGTTGATGCAGCATATGACGCAGATATGCAGGTGATCCTTTGCGACCGCGTCAATAGTAATCATCAGCGAATCCAAATTTCACCAAACGCAAGAAAAGTTATCTCCAGCTTTGGCGAAATCTTTCCAGACTAGCTGCACATTAAAAATGCGACTAACATTCGCGACTTTACTAATCTGACTGTTTATTGGAATATGATTGAATTAGTTCGGAAATATGTTCAAGGATTTTGATATGGTGATCCTCATCTACTACGATGCTTCTTAAAATGGATTTTGATTCAGGATCATCTGTCATTTCAATACAACTGTATAGAAGATCTCGAGATTCTTTCTCTTCAGAAATAGATTTTGCTATTCCCTTGCTTGTTAAAGCACTACTACTACTTCCACCTTCAATATTTGACATCATTGCTGAAATGTACTGTACATGTTTCAGTCCGTCAATAAGTAACGTCTGAAAATATGTTCTTATAAGCTGGTTTTGCATGCTACCTAATAGTTTCATATAATGCGAGAGTTCACTCAGTTCTGCCTCGTATTGGGATTTGAGCAAATTATACAATTTTTGCTTTCTTTTAAAATCTTCTAATCCCAATATCCCAATCTCATGATCCATATTATCTCTTATCTTATCAAGGTTCCTATCCAAATGGACTTAAAGGAAATTCCAAAAACTTACAAAACACGATTTTTCTATTCTTAGATCAGGTAATTCTTCTGATTACTTTAGTACAGTGAAAAGATATCTTTCTCCTCCTTATTTTTTCCCTGTATAGTTGGCTGGAATCCTGTATTTCTTACCTTCTAGTCTGTAAAGTTTCCAGCAATCTGCATGTAAGAATCTAAGCGAATCTACATCCTTGCTATCTTGATTAGCTCCACAATAATCACATATTCTTCCCTGATTAAATAGATCCGATCTTGTGATATTGTCAATCTTCAATATAATCACCTCCTCCTTCCCTTAGAGCATTCAAATTTAAACAATCTCCATGTCTAGATATTTGTTACATCGGATTAAAATAATTATCTT
>JARBAV010000266.1 GCA_029237515.1 Nitrososphaerales archaeon | reverse complement strand
CCATACTATTTACCAATGCAAATGACAATATATTGAATAAACAGTAGCAGGCATAGCTATAAAAAGTAGCAATATAATCAACGCAGCCATACAGTTGTACCCATGATATTTCTTTTAATCGACAACAATGTCATTATACTGAGAATTTAACGCTAACGTGATTTTGAATCGAAATAGATTATATCTCAATGTAAGTAAAAGAAAAACCTCTGCTCATTATTAAATCAAATACAGTCTATGGTGTACCGTGAGATAGCGCATACCAGTTATATTAACCAAAAGTGGTGTTGTAACATTAATTAGGTTCACAAACCACAGATACAACATATACGATGTCTACTGTCATATTTTTCATGTATTATTACCTTATATAGAAGTTATCTAACCTCAAGTTAGGTTCAGTTCCATTGATATGAATTGGTAACAAAGGTATGACGGCCTAAAGGTTGGAGACTCGGGCCGCCTACCTACCGATATGCAGGTTCCTACTATGCAATGAAGAAGATACATGAGATTCTATAAAAATAAGTCTATAGATTAATACATAGGAATCATGATTGATACTGAGAAATCACCACTGATTATAGAAAGGTAATATGGTATGATGATGGAATAATTGAATGGACTGTATCCCACATGAATGAACCAGCTTCAATTGCCCCAAATGAATAGCACGGATAAGTTAGTCTGCATTTTGTATAGCTCATATAATATCTCAGAAAGCTAAAATTCATCTGATACAAAATACTACGATCAGAATTGATTAAAACATAAAAATGAGATTTAAGGACTTTCTCTATCTTAAAGATTTAGAAGCCTCTCTATATCTTACTAAAGGACTTGATTGATAAAAATAAACTAAGTATACAACAATCAATGATAGAAATACGGTAAGGTCATAGATGAAATGTAACGGGCTCAAATATGTATCCGTGTCGAGGCTATCGAGACATGAAGTGCAACCAGCCACGACATAGAGATATTGGACCATTCCTGAAGAATCAGCAACTATGAAATTCCAAGATTGAATAATGAGTGCAACAACAATAAGTGACTGAACCAGTCTCATATCTTTAAAAAATGAATTTCTAAAGAGAAACCATGTAAAAGTAATTAGCAAACCTAGAACTATCACATTGTACAAATAATGAAATAGTTCTTTAACACTCTCCGAGTCGTGATGATCGTCTGTTAATTGAGATCCTATCATAAACTCTTGGATCGTATGTGCCAAATTTCCCCAGATAGAAAGCCCACTTATAATTAGAGTTATTGATAAGATAATGAATCCTTTCGTAATAGTGGCTTTATTTCCTACTCTGGGATGAACTGATAGTGGTATATTCGAAATTGAAGATACTGACCGAATTGGTACCCTTGACTTATCTTGTTTGAAACTCAACTTTCTTTTTCTCCTTATAAGTAATTAATGATGGTGTCTATTAGATTAGATATCCTCAACATAATGATAGAATCCTATTTAGCACGTCTGACAATTCATAGAATTTAATGATTAATAATGCATGAAGCATAACGTAAATATCATGATCAGTCGGGGTAGGTGTGATTATGCCAAAGTAGGATATGTCCCTTGGATTTTGAAGATCAAGAAGGAGACTGGTTTCAGGATAGGATAAGACCATTCACAAGTCTGATAGATTATATCATAGCTTATTCGGTTAGTTGACCCGTTTTCATGTCCACAGATGCCTATGAGGAGCACAGCGAGTCGTACCTAGCTATTGGCACAACACGAAAGGAAGTTGAGATGATGGTGATGGTGGTTGCTAGAGCTTGTCTCTACTTTCATTGTATGCCCTTATCACACCTTTATTGGGTAATTGCTGGATTATTATTTTTGTATTGTTTTGTTAGATATACTATACACCGATGGTGACTAATACTATTTCTAGCATCCTTTGTCGGAATCTGTTTAGATGCTCTTTAGGTCATTCATCCTTGTACCCTATATCCTTAATTGATGTATATTTTCTCGTATTCATTCATTCCTCATTATCAGGTGGATCTCGCTAATGTAGTACTTAGGTCCAATGTAGAATCATACGGATTTCAATCGTGTAGTACATTCAAAGTAATTTACATCAATATTCTCTAGTAATTCACGAATCTTTGAAAAGTAATATTTTCCATAATCTGATTTTTGGTGCCTCTGCAATGCATTACTATTCTCGTATTGTTCCATAACTAGGTAAGTTCTTGATTGTTTGGATTTATAAAGGTCATAATAATTGCATTCTTTATCATGGTCTCTAACTTTCGTTGCTAATTCTATAAAGAGCGATACAAATTCATTTTCTTTACCCTCCAATACAGTTACAGTCTTTAAGCCACCTACTATCTTATCCGATGGTAGCAACTCGCCCATGTCTATTACTTTCTTAATTTCTTCTTTAATTACGGTCATGCAGACATCAACAATATGAAACTAGTTAAAGTTTAATTAACCATCTCTTAATTTTAAAACTAATGATCTTGTTTATACCTCTTATTAGATTCTATGTACTAGATTATTACAAGGATTTAAAGACACATTATCATTGCTGAACAAGAATGACACTAGAAGTAAGCAGTATTCATTTTATTCATGTGATAATTTCGCTAGCTATCCTACTATTTGCTGCAAAATTATTAGCTGAATTATTTCATAGGCTCAAACTACCAGTAGTATTGGGTGAACTCTTAGCTGGAATAATAGTTGGCCCTTTTGCCATTGGAGGATTATTTCTTTTTGATAATGAACCGCTAGTTGAGCTGGATGAAACTGTACGTACTATTGGAGAGATTTCTGCCATTGTCATCTTATTTGTAGCAGGACTTGAAATTACCCCTAGAGAATTCCTACGAGGAGGAGCTGCTTCCTTCACAGTAGGATCAATTGGGGTTATCGTTCCATTTTTTGTAGGATTGGCTGTACTAACATTCTTCGGGTTAGAGGCATTAGAGTCCATGTTGGTAGCAACAGCTCTCACTGCAACAAGTATTGCAATATCTGTACAAGTATTAACCGAGCTGGGAAAAATGCAGACAAAAGAAGCCAGACTGATATTAGGTGCAGCAATAGTAGATGATATTCTCGCTATTGCTGTGTTATCTGTTGTAACTACAATGGTTCAAACCGGTGACACGACCCCGCAATTCACGGAAGTTATTCTCCTCATACTTCAAATACTGGGACTCTTTGCAGCTCTACTGATAGGATCCGTATTATTGGTACCACGATTACTTCATGTTGAAAGGTTTTGGAAATCTAAGGGAAGTATTGAAGGTATCGTAACAGCTTCTTTCTTTGGGGCAGCAGGTATAGCCGCTTTCGTTGGACTATCCCCTATTGTTGGAGCATTTGCTGTAGGTATGGCAGTAGCCAGCACTCGGCTTATCAAACAAGTAGACGAATATGCTGATAAATTATTGATAATATTTGGCCCTTTGTTCTTTGCAATTATTGGGGCTCAGGTGGATCTGCGAGGAGTGAATCTGGATGTATTATACCTCTCAGGCATAGTTATAGCCATAGCTGTTGCCACAAAAATTGCTGGATGTGGAATTCCTTCCCTTATATTTTTGAAAGATAGACCGAAAGCAATGAGAGTAGGAATCGGTATGATTTCAAGAGGCGAGGTTGGGCTTATCGTTGCAGGAGTAGGGGTGTCAACGGGATCACTATCTTATGATATATACACTACTGTTATTATT
>JARBAV010000265.1 GCA_029237515.1 Nitrososphaerales archaeon | reverse complement strand
TCAATATTCAGGCTGCCGTGAACTCTTATAGAGTGAACAGATCCGTCTCCCTCTTCTCCTCCATTATCGTTGGCATCATTATCGCTGTTGCCTACATCGCTGTCATCATCATCACTACCTGTTTTACCTGCAAGTATCTTTAACCACTTCGTATCCCCTTTGTCAATTGTAAGTTTCGCGTTATGTTCAATGACAATTCCTGCATTAAGTAACCAAACACCGTCTGAAGTCTCTTTGTTTAAGACGCTTGTATCGTTGATTTGATTATAAATATCAGTGAGAGTCGAAGTTTTGCAAGTTATTGATATTGCTCTTTCTGTCCTATCATAACTAATGCAGGGGATACTCTCGGAAGAGGATAAGGTTGAATTAGAAGCTAAAGCGGGTTTACTCCACAATAACAATAATGTTAAGACCATGGCAAGTAAAATAATAATTGCCATTGATACTGTTAGGTTTTTAGAAGTGGACGTAATTCACATTAATAAGATACACATTTATGAGTTACAGAAGATTCAATAGAGATTCGTTATGTGGCACTATTCACCTACGAGCGCGTCGACTTTTTGGGCTTGTTACTATCCCAACGGAGGACTGCTTCAACAGTGTCACCGGGATCGGTATTGAAACATATTTTAGAAGATGGTGGTGCCTTCTGATGGATAACGTTGATCATTTTCTCAAACAAAACAGTATGCTGAGGTAATATTCTAACGCCAGCACCAATCATGATGCAGTCGAATTTTTCTCGTGAAAGTGTGTCTGAAACAACACTTTCAGCAGTCTCTCCATGGTCAACGAGACAGTATTGCACCTCGTATCCCACTTCCGTTAGTTTATTATTTGCTTCCTGTGCAGCCGCCTTCACCCGGTGGGCATCCCATCCAGTCATAGTGGCTAGGTCGACACCAATAAATTTGGGGTCAATGCCTAAAAAGAGGACTTTTTTCTTTGCCATATTCAATTTGTTTTCATTCATTTTGGCAAGTCTTGACATACTTTTTAAATAGATTTGGTATTATTTATCGCTGACGGCACTTATACTCCACATATTGGATATCCAGTCAAATCATTTGTCAGCAATTTGTAGTATTATTTGCGTTAACGATAAATAATCTCATGCTAATTATAATTAGACTATTTAATTTCATATCAAATAAAAAGCAGGCGCGGGTGAACGTATCTTTGAAAGTAATATATGAAAGTACCGCGCCTGCCTGCCTTATTGTGCAGTCGGATATTATTACTTCATATTCTTACATAAGTCTTTTGTGTGTTCACTTTTCTAATGGTTATATTCCGATATCTTGTTCGTCACTTCTTTGCGTTTGACACTCTTTGAGTCATTGTGTATTCCTGTCTTCATAGTCTATTGGACAAGTATCTCGATAATGAAATGCATTGAGCCCATGAATCTATTCCTTATCTTGCTCAATATTATACATTAATGCCTATCGAAAGTGTATTGCTTTACAAACTTTGCTTAAATTTGTAACTCTTTTATTGGATAGTGTATATTATATGCCCGGTTATTGGGATTATTCTGGCTAGATCAACCATGACCCGGCGGCAGGCTAAATTCCTGCCGTTTGAATTATTCTTACTCCTATGCTTCAGTATGTTAGTGTGTTCCATATTTCGAACCTGTTCCCGTTTTCGTGAAGAAATCTTGACATCAGCTAAGGCAAAGTCGTTAACAGCACTCTTGTTCTTATTATATGAGTAAATTTTTCAGTCATCAAAAAATATCTCTGTTTATCTGTCCATCTGATGGGATAAGGTCATCTGACATTCAAAGCATATCAATCTACTTATAAGTTTATCGACTTCTCGGCTTTTAATAATTAGGTTTCATAGTGAAACGTTATACGAAAATCTAGGTTGTCGTAATTGACTGTCATAAGAAGAGCACCCAATTTGCGGGGAAACATTCAGAAATTAGATTTGAGCAAGCTCATCCATTCCTCAGATGCTTGAGCTTACGAATAGATCAAAAAATATTCTGTTCCTTGGTACAGGGATAGCTTTTGTACAACATTAGCCTACTAATGCATGAAAAAGAAATTGTTCAATGAAACTATTTGGACTTCCTCCTCTTTTTAGCTTTACCATGAGAAGGTATTTCACTTTTATTAGACCTTAATTTAGAAGTAGTTTTACCATGTGGGACCTTAATTTTTCTAATCTTCATTGTTGATGCTGATGGTGTCCGCATTCTGCGAATGTCTTTCTGAATTCGCATCATCTGATAATGCAATTGAACTAGCTGCAGTCGAAATTGCTTTATCAACTGCAAGTTGCTTTTTGCTGTCTTCTTCTCCACACGATCTAAGGATTCTATCGACTTTCTCATTTCATATATCTCAACTTCATTCCTTTTGGCTATCTGCAATAGCTGAGCTAACTTTGCGTTTGCTTGTTTCCTACGAGTCGTTTTTCGAAGGCGAAGGCTCTGCCGTCTAGATTCTATCTCAGTTTTTGGAAGCATTTCCTCAGTAGCTGTTGACTTAATGCTTGCCTCAAGTGGTATCATTTTTTCTACAGGAGTCATTTCTTGAGTAACAACATGTCCACCCATTAATTCGGTTGGAACTGCCGCTTCTTCTTCTTTTGCTTCTGAATTGTGATGAATGTCAGACATATCCTGTGTTTATCATATGATCTCAAGAGATATAACTTGGATCATTTAAATTGATAAGCCTTTAAATGGATAATCGATCTCAAGCTTACGTTTGGGCCGCCATAAACTTGAAAAAGGCAGTAATTACTGAAAATAGCAGTTCCCAGTATTACAAGACTATTCCATCTCTAGAAGTTCCAGACCTTATCACCCATTTTCAGAGGTGAACCTCACATCCTTGGCAAGTTCGAAAGCATTGCCAGAGGGTTCATCATTTATTGTATACAAAAGCCTGTAGTCACCTGGAGGAAAAGGTTGTGACTGAGATAGCGTAATTACTAGATTTATTTCCTTATTTTGATGATGCGAAACTATCTGAGAAATTGGGAGATCCTCAAATCCCCCGAGGATATTTCCCTCAGTGTCAGATATTACCACGTCAGCAGTAAAATTCATCAAATACAAAGTTTCATTATTTGACACGGTTGGTTCCACAGGTTCATGTGAAAATCCAACCGGTTCCACATACAGCACTATATCTTCTCCAGGAGAAAAGGTATCGGGTAGATGTTCTTTATACACACCATATCCTCCAATACTGTCTGGCACAACAAACAAATCCAGTGCCGAGGCAAAAGTACTGTTAGTCGACGCAAATGATTGCCCCGTCGAATTGTTGCCATTAATGTTGGTCTGTGCGTGAGAGATATTAAAAGTAAAAGAGAAGATTGTGATGGAAGCCGAGATGATGACTATGAACCCAATTAGGAGATGCTTGTTCACATTCAGTGTTACAAATTATGTCATATAAAATTCTCTTACCCGTAGCTATCCTGTTCTTTCTTATCGATTCATTGCTTGTGCCATGATATTACCAGACGGAACGCAATGATTCAGAATATGGTCGATTAGTTAATAAGCTTATAACCATACAACATGACTTTTTATGCATATCCGAAGCTCCAAACTGGATTGGTTTATTACGCTTACTTCCAACCTTACTGCCTTATTAATTTCGTCAATTGAACTGAATATGATGATGTACCTAATATGATCTCCTACAACTCTAATTATCTAGGATCTTAGTTTGCAAACAATCTCAACAAACTAAAAGCGGCTTCATAGTTACAACACGCAAATATTCAAAATAACTAAATTAGTAAAATCATTAATATATTTTACATATTGGGTGATTCTTATGCCCTTCTCCTCCTCTAGAACATATTGGTCTTAACAAAAGGAATACTATTATTAGAAAATCTGGAATCAGCCAGGTTGATTTTAACCGAAATTCAATTTACCAAAAACTTATCTTGAGGTAGGTTTCCTTAACATACACCTTCCTTCAAATACCCAAAATAGAGAGACAAGATTTGTATGGTTACCTGAGGTGGTGCTAGCAGTAACATTCGCTTCCAATGAGTCCTAGCTAGTTTCTATTCTAAATGGAGCCTGGTAACAGCTAAGTATGGTTCATATCTCTTGTGCTCATTTGTTTAAATAGAAAAACAGGTTAAAATACCCAAGCAAACATCTAGCAGAGTTATGTCCGATACTCCTTCATCAAATGGTGAGCTAGACGAAGAGAGCATGGCAAGAATTGTACAGAAGATTCTTAATAAAGACACCGAACAAGCTCTATCGGATTTGAGTGACTTGTGCAAAATTTGTCCTCCGGAAATCGTTGTAGGCACAATCAAGGGAAAAAGGAAAACGGTTTATGCCGTCTACGTTCAAAATGAAAATAGAATTTATGCTATGAATTCGGAAATCTTTTACAATCCCTTTGTTATACTTCACGAATTTTATCATCATCTGAGATCCAGAGGAGGTGTACACCGAGGGTCAGAAAAGAATGCTAATTTGTACGCAAAAAGATTCATTGATGCATATTCAAAAGTACTGACGAACAAATAAGATGGGTTTCCAGATTTAGATAGAAGGGATTCAGACACAGTTTGTAACAGTCGAAATTGCTGAAATCGTGGATGACGGAACAAAACGGGGGGCATCGTTAACCAGACGAGCCTCATGATTAACTAGACTCATAGCTCAGTAATAATCGCTTATTTCAAAGTCTCAACCAAATATTAGGTAATACCCAAACAAATGATATCCTCGCCGCATAAGGCTAGAAATGCTTGAATCACTAGCTCCTCTGCGACCAACTTTGAGTGACGTTTTTAAACGTGCTAATAGAAATGGAATGTGGGCTTGACTATTTCAGATAACTGGAAAACACTCGAAAATAATCGAATCTTTGAGAATCGATGGTTAACCCTGTACCAAGACAAGGTTCAAGTATCAAGTAGTGGAAATACGATAGAGTATACCTGGTACAAATCACCCGATGTAGTCGTAATCGTGCCTTTCCTTGATCAGCATACTTTGGTTATGATTAAACAATTCAGGTATCCTCTACAAAAGATTTTGCTAGAATTCCCCGCAGGCCACATAAACCCTGGAGAGAATATGCAAACAACTGCAAAGCGGGAATTGTTAGAAGAAACAGGATACTTTGCAGAGCTATTAGAACACGTATATAGTTACCACCCTTCGGTAAGCAAATCAAGGCAAGTAGTCCATCTTTTCAAAGCAACCGACCTAACAAAAGACAAGCCAAGATACGAATCCACAGAGGTAATTACTGACATTGAAACAATACCCATACGACGATTGAAGGATTTAATAAAGGACAAGAAAGTTGAAAATGCTGGCACACTCATAGCCTACCTTATTTGCTGCAATCTAAATGAATAGATACTCCATGTCACTAACAATGCGACGGGTACTACTACAGGATCTAAATTGTCCTATTCTTAAAAGTGAGGAGCGCAATTCTGAAATTAGGGATGCAGTTTATTCTACACACCTGTTCACGTATCTCAGAACAGGTGGTAAAAATGTGCTTAAAATATCAAGGTGAAGTGGCATTACCAGTGAGGGGAGGAGCTGGTTGATATGCATTTATCCGCTGCAGAGAAATAGCATGATTATCATCCAATGCCCCAACGCCCAGACTGAGATTTCTTATCGTGATGTCAAGGCTTTGCCTTTCCGTCGCATTTAACGAATATTCTCTAGATATAACGTCTCTGACTTGCGTATCAGGATTCACGGTCTGATTTGTCTTTATTGGTACAGTGATACTGAGTGGTTTGGAAATTATTTCCGCAGGTAATTTTCCATCAATATCCTGTCTATCTATGGTGTACTCGACGAGTTGCAATACAATCTCTCTACTGGGTACCTCAAGAGCATTTACTGTGTAGACAGCATCGACACTCAATACGTTAGTACTCGGT
>JARBAV010000264.1 GCA_029237515.1 Nitrososphaerales archaeon | reverse complement strand
GACCCATAGCCTGCGGTATTCTAATGTTCGCATTAATTTTAGTATCATTTAATTCGGCCAGTGATAGATCCGCATTACTGTTCTCTTTCTCCGATGAGACTAAAGCAGTATCAGAAAATGAGCTCGAGCTTACCTGCGAAAATAATGAAGCCCCGTGCTTGGTGGAGGCTTGCCTTGGGAGAGAGTGTTCTGCTGCGGAAAAGGAAATAGGAATTTCGCAACTGCTTTCTGGAAACATATTGTTAGGCTATGATCCGATGAGAATTGATACTAATGATAACTGTCAGACAAGTGATGAGAAGAAGGAAATTAGCAATTTTAACTTTCGTGCTACAGCGGAAGAATCTGATGAATTGGATTCTAGGAATGTTTTAGGGAAGTCAAGTCAAATCCCCACTGCTCTCTGGGACCAGTCTGGTTCCGATATTTTGATAGGCATGGACCTAGGCAATATCAAGAAAATTTGCAATATAGACGTGCATTTCAATGATGATGCAGAGATCCAAAATGGCTTTACCTTGACTGTTTCAAATGGTACTAATTCTCTCTATAATATTGTCAGTGAACATGCAACTGGACTATCGCCTAATTCATGGTCAAATCATGATTTCAAAAGCTTGGCTGGCAGATTTATACAACTCACGATCCCAGGTGTTTCAGAGTTTTATGTAGATGATGACGAAGATGTTCCAGTAATCTCTGAAATTAATGTAAAAGCTCTCTCTTTAGGCCAAACCTCTAGAAATTCAATTGCACAGACCAATTCTACCGACAACAACACAATACAAATGCCAAACAATACGATTGTTCAACATGAATTGTCACCGTTAGAGTTTTTGGATGCGGGTTCTGACCTATTGAATACTCCAGTGCTTGGCCCAAAACACTATGGGATAAACCAAAGTTCTTTAACTGATATGTCATCAACACCAACCTCGAGTATGTACACTGGAGACATATTTCTGCCATAGTAATTTTACCATTTACCCCTTCAAGGATCGTTATTGGAACCATTTTCAACGTTGGCTACAGAAAGGTGTCAACCAGTGTACAAAAGGGCAGAAGTGGTTAGAATGGGCAGAATCTTCAAAAAGGAAATATTGATGGTAGGCATTGATTATGCCATTTGTTAGTGGAAGCGCTTTTTTATCTAAGCTACGTGTGATATTGTTTTGATCCTAGAGTGATACTCGAGTGGCTAAACATTAGTGCCGAGCTTAGACTATCATTATCAGTATGGTCAAACTGTTATGTTCCAGCATCAACACCTGCGTACCGATGATTCTCGCAGCAGATTATTTATCCGGTTTCAACGATCGGCGTATCTCCACTCTGGCAATCAGCGGATCCAGTAAAGGTTTGTACTGCACTTAGAGGGTCATTAGATCTAAAATGTGCTGTAATTTTCTCTTCATGGCCGCAGGAACCACTTATTGTAACGGGCCCAAATAAGGGTGGAGAACATAGTGCAACCATATTTTGCTCATCAGGACTATCTCCCAGTATCCGGTACTCCGAACCTGAAAGGTTACCGGAATATATGGGTCCACCGACAACTAATCCAGGATTTCCTGTATCAAAACTATACAGAGTCCAATTTCCAGCTACTGTACCGTTAGAAGACAGCGCAGTAAATGAAATATTCGTATTGAACGTTGAGCCATCTGAGCACGTAACAAGGCCCGCACCTCCTCCATGAATGAGAACAGCGCGTGCAGACTCCTCTCCAAATTGAAATAGAGCCTGATTGGAGAGCAAAACGGCACAAACCGAAAGAGTGCTTAAAAGAACCCCATGAAAATTTTTTAACGAGGTATTCATGAGTTCAATAGTTCGTATTTTACATATAAGTACACCCATTCTGACTAATTCCCATACCGAATGCATTTTCGTGAAGAATAAAACAAAAAATCAGATGTAAGCATTTCTATATTGCGGAAGCACAATTTTCAATATGTGGAGATTAATGATGCCAGCTACCGACTAGTTTTTGAACGATTGAATCCATCAATTAATCCGGCCTTTTGACGTTAATCAGAAAACCCCGATGTTGTGGTTTTCGGCCATTAATTGTCTAAACAGGAACCTCATGTGCCGAAACCACTAGTGAGTGGAGATCGTGTCTCCGGATAAGATTACCTTTCTCAGTATCATCTTGTTAGTAGCATCCATCATGGCGTAGACCGAAGCGATAACTATGTCTTCTCCTGTTTTCCGAGACGACACGGTATGGCCTTCGCTGTCTTCGATCTTGACGACTACTTCTGCAGTTGCGTCAGATCCCCCAGTTATTGACTCAAGTCGATATTCTCTAATTTTCACATCTTCTAGTTGGCTCACTATCTTTTGGATAGCCTTTAATGCCGCATCCACAGGTCCTACCCCAATTTCAGAGGATATCACATCTTTGTCGCCAGTGTTGATCTTGACAACTGCCGTAGGGATGATATTTATACCAGTCACAATATGAAAGTCACGAAGCTGGAATTTTTCTTGGAATGTGCTATTTTTCATTACTTTACTTGCGATAGAAAGCAATTCGCTGGTGGTAATAGATTTACCCAAATCAGCAATAGTCTTCTGCCTCTCCAAAATTTGTTTAAGCTGTTCATCATCGGGTTTTACTCCGAATTCTTCTAACATTGCCCTTATACCATGGGCACCCGCGTGTTTACCTGCTTGGAGCCATCTTTTCCTTCCTACGAGCTCCGGACCGATTGGCTCATAAGTTAAGGGATTGTTTATTATACCATGAGTATGAATACCCGATTCATGACCAAATGCATTTTCTCCGATAATGGCTTTATTTGGCTGAACAATTATTCCCATTGCATTTGAAACGAATTTTGAGGTCTCGTACAGTAACTCGGTCTTTATTCCATGTGATCTCTTGTATAGGCACTGCAGCGCCATAACAACTTCTTCTAGTGAAGCGTTTCCAGCTCTCTCGCCTATCCCGTTGATGGTTACTTGGGCGCAGGTCGCTCCTGCATTTATCCCAGCAATTGTGTTTGCAACAGCGAGTCCCAAATCATCGTGGCAATGCATACTTATCGGCAGTGGCGAAACAGTCGTCACGTCTGTCACGAGCCTTGAAATATAATCCGGGGTTGAATAGCCGACCGTATCAGGAATATCCAGTCGGTCCGCTCCAGATTGCGAAACGGCTCCAAACACTTCCTTCATGAAACCGGTCTCTGATCTAGTAGCATCCTCAGCTGAAAACTCTACTTGAACCCCGTGTTTCTTTGCATAATCCACGGCCCACACGGCCTTATCGAGCACCTGTTCTCTGTTCATTTTCAGTTTGAATTTCATATGGATATCTGAGGTCGCAATGAACAAGTGAATATACCCTAAATCGCAGCCAAGTGCAGCGTCTATGTCCTCCTGCACGGTTCTAGCCAGACCACATATTTCCGAGTTCAACCCCTGTCTAACAATACTTTTAATCGCAAGCCTCTCCCCTTGAGATACAATTGGGAATCCAGCTTCGATGGCATCTACCCCTAACTCATCCAATTTAATAGCAATTTGCAATTTTTGTTCGGGGCTCACGGAGACGCCCGGTGTCTGTTCACCATCTCTAAGAGTGGTATCGAAAATTCTTACCTTTTCAACAATAGGCGATAGTCGAGAAAAGGGCAATTTAAACTTATTTCCTGACCTACCACGCGTTTCATTCGTCTGCAGATCGTCTTTGCTTAGAAAGCGAGCTGGAGGAGTTCAAATTGTACCTAAAATATTGGGACGAATTGAATGACAGTTACTGCTCTGATAGGTAGGAAGCTTAGCTCATCTTCACCCAAGTCCCATGAGAGGGGTCCTTCGTCTATCGAAATGGAAAATTTTCATTCTAGGGACGGGGATGTAACGGATCGGACGCTAACTTGTAAATATTATTAATTCAGATATATATGTAGAATAATTTGGCTAGCAATAAGCTCAAGGGTGTCTGGGTCAAACAGATTGCCCTAATCGCAGGTAGCTTCCTCTTAGGTTTAGTTTTGACCTACTATTTTGGTTTTATTGCCGGTCTTTCACTTAACATTATAGTACTTGTCGGTTTAGTATTTTATATAAGGAGAAGTCAACAAAAGGCCCTACGAAATCTAGGATTTAGTGATGAGAAGGCTGGAGGGAGCTTTGCGCCTACAGAATCTAAAATATCGCTAAAGTATGTTTGCATGTCTTGTGGATCACGTGTAAAAGGCGCAAAATGCGCCACCTGTGGTTCTCAAGCAAAAAGGGCTACCTTTTAGAATAACGGATGCAAACGTTTTTTTCCATTAAATTGCCAGTCTTATCGACAATTGTATAAATTTTATTTAGACACGTCTAGATAGAACTGTTCCTTGTCTATTCTCTCTGGTTTTACTCCTTCTATATCCATTAAATCTTGCATTATCCCTCTTCCTCTCGCTATGGACCCAGTCTTGAGCTTGACGAGCCCATTGATGAATCCACTGCTCCCGCATATGGGATTAAATGCTGATTCAACATTTCCATGAAACTTTTGAAGAGTCCGTTCGGGTTTCCCTTCCTCGTCCTTAAAGAATCTGCCCTTCCTGAAAAATATCCTCGGATGATCGGAATTCAAATTAGTCTCGTTGTCCCTAGTAAAAGTGAAAACTAGTTTGAAATTATCAAGTTTCCTCGCCATGTCTAAAAGCCAGCTATAATAAATTACACCTACGCTTTTCTGGTCTTCAAGTGAATAGAGTCTAGGGTTGCTGTAGAATAATACGAGTCGAAGATCCAAATCTCTCCGATCTTCCATATACTGTAGGAGGCATCGGGCGCATTCAGCACCATTTGATCCTGACCAATATGCAATATCTTTCTCTGCTCCAGTTGCGACCCTTGAGAGAAAAGGTTCTCTTGCTTTGGTATATTTGACAGAAACTTTATCCCCGATTTTAAATTGCTCAATAAAGTATGCTGCAAATCCATCTGCCTTACCGATGACCGGATTTATGTATCCATATGGTTTCTCATCCTTTATGGTTAATTCAATACTATCCCTTGTTGGTGAGGAAGCGAGCGAATATGCCCTCTCCACTTCGGTCTCTTCAACTCCTCCAGAAGCTGTTGGTCTTTTCAATACCGCTCTGATTGTTACAAATTCCCCAACGTTAAACGTAAATCGATCCGAAGCCGAAAAAGGAGAAAACACATAAGTATAGGAATCGGGAGTTTCCTTTCTTCTATCCTTTATCTGCCAATCGTATATAGGGGTCGGGAATTTCGACATAGCTTCTCTTTTTAGAGCAGAATATACTTAACATTTTCCCATCTTCTAGTTGGATGGCCAGGATCAGTGATGGATGGTAGTTGCCTGTTCGGTCAGGAAACCTCTATTCTTCAGATCCGAGTTGAAAAACAATCTTTTTGATCAAGATAAACTGTAGCTCGAAAATTAGTACCTATTCCTAATAATACAACTTTCAATGGCCTTTCCATATCTTCCTTTTGAGCAAGCATTGATGATAGCCTCCTCTGTATAGCTAGCAATGATGATAGCCAAGCCGGAATATTGCTAGTAGAGTGTTAATATATGGAGCTCACCAATATGAGGCCCTCATCGATTGAAATGAATGGATTTCGTTGGT
>JARBAV010000263.1 GCA_029237515.1 Nitrososphaerales archaeon | reverse complement strand
CCTAAGATAATCGACATAATAGAATAGATAGGTCCGCTCGTTGATCCTCAAAGTCCAAGGAATAAATGACTCACTCGTAACATATTTGCTTCCTATTCTAAAACCTGACTTTTCCAATAATTGTCTGAAAGACTGAGGATCTACTTTGTTGACCTGTAGTGTTCGATTGTAATCGTAAGGTGAGGAGAAAGCAACTTCTCCATCATCCTTTAGCAGCCTGTGGATTCTATCCAATAACTGTTCTGTATCCATGAATTCTATGATATTCAGCGCAATCACTAGGTCAAATCTATTTGGATGGAATGGAGGCATTATACAATCTGCTACTACGAAGTCTAAATTACCCTGCCTAAGAGAAGCCATGCGCCTTCTTGCTTCACTGATAAAAGAAAATGATAGATCTATTCCAATTACGAATGCGAATTTCTTGGCGAGTTGGAAAGCCGCATACCCTGATGAGCATCCCATGTCAAGTGCCGCCCCGTCTAAATTCGTCGCGGTACTATGGACTACTTTATTGTAAAGATCATTAGGATACATCTTGTGTTTCAGTAACGATAGAAATCTGTCGTTACTATCAAAGTCAAACTGAGTCCAATTGTAAGACTCGTATAGCGACCCGTCGACTTCATAGAGATTATGCCCCTGAGGGCTAGTTAGTTTGGTAAGAGTTGAACTTATTTCTTTCAAATACTCTTTCATTGCTGCGGTCTTACTTGACAGGATCCATTTTCCAAGTAAAAAAGGTCGAGAGGATATATAATCTGCAACATTCTCCAAAAGCAAGGCGACCCCGGCAATTACGGGGTACAACTGATTGCACTCTTCACACTTAAGAAAACCTTCTGAACATTCGATTCCGTTACTAGATTCGAGCACATCAATAGATAGATTTCTGTTCCGCCCATAGTGTTTTACACATGCTAAATGTCGAGCTAGCTGTATTCTCATTCCTATATAACCTAAAATGCTATTTGACTTCTGAGAACTCGCTTAATAATAGTATTTTCAAAGTGACACTACTTTTTAGTGTAGACTTCTACTTCATGATGTGGGAACATTTAAGAGTGCAATAACTTGACAAACTTTTTTGAGATAATTTCGGTTTCGTCTTCAATTCTTTTTCTTTCTGTCATATGCCTTGAGATATTCTATTGCCCTATAAAATTTCAAATAAGATTTGTCGGTGTCCGTCAATCTATTCATGCGAGTTTTAATATCTTCAACGGCTCTTCGGGTAGCTTTTTCTTCCCTGGACGAAACTAAATTCTGTATCTTTTCTGCCTCCGTGAGGAAGTTACTGAAATACGTCCTGTTGAAGGGGTTTTCTCGTAATAGCGAAGAGACGAGCTCAGAGGAGTCATTTAGGATACTTTCAGTGATCATGGTCTGCATTCCAAAGCTCGTCCCGGCTACCTTTTTCATTCTTTTTAAATCGAGGTTGGAGAGCAAGGAACCCAATACGAGGTTAACGAAATACGTGAGCCCTATGACCACTGCCATGTATTCATCATGTAGGTCTGGGTCATTAATTACTTCTATTTCCGATCGTGGAAAAATAGATCTGAGCAACGCTAATTCTTTGGCTCGATTTCTGACTGGGACAAGCAAATTTTTGACAATTCTCGACCTCTTAGTAGCAGGTCCAAACATTGGATGAAAGCATAAGCACGTAATGTCCCTCCTAGCAGATCGTAATACGTTAAAAACTTGTTGCTTAATAGATGAAATCTCTGATAATATGGCACCCCCTTTCATGTGAGTAAGACACTCTTGGACAACTGAAACGATGCTTCCAATAGGTACACAGACTATCACCAAATCTGCCTCTCTGACACATGCTCGAATGGTTGCATATTGATCAACGCACTTTAGATTTCTAAATGCAGGTCTTTTTTTGTCGAAAACTGCTACTCTCACGCTATTTGATTGTGCAAAATAATGAGTAAACCATTTTCCCATCCTGCCCGCTGCACCTATGACCGCGACTTTCCTCATTGGAAAACTGCTACTCATATTTTCTTCGACAGACAAGTCTCTAAAACATTCATTGCTTGCTCTATTTGTTCTGCAGGTTGAGTTGCAGAAATTCTAATGAACTTGTCATAACTGTTACCAAATGCGCTCCCTGGCGCAACTGCAACACCTTTTTCTAGCAATAAATTTACTAAGGTATTATCGTCTAGTGTTTTAGCGTTAATCCTTGGATAGACGTACATTGATCCATCCGGAATAGTGAACCGTACATCCATCTTTTTCAGCCGTTCAACTAAAGTATGAAGTCTAATTCTAGTCTCTTCAACATTAGTCACGTAATCGGTTTCGAGTGCATTCAATGCACAATATTGAAGTGGCTCAGCTACACTTGTCATAGCAAATGCCAGTAATTTAGCAACCTGTTTGACAATTATAGCACTAGATAAAAGGTAACCGAGTCGAAATCCGGTCATTGCATAGGTTTTAGAAAATGATTCAATAACAATTGATTTATCGTAATTGTATTCAGCGATACTTTTGAATTTTTTAACACAATATTTGGAATAAACTTCATCACTTAAAATGTAAAGGTCATGTTCTCTTGCCAAAGAGATGATCCTTTCATTAGTATCCGTGTCCAATATCTTCCCAGTGGGATTGTTCGGATAATTTAGAACGATCATCTTCGTAGCATCATTTATCGCATTATCTATTTCGTGAACATCAGGGGACCATTGATTTTCAAGGGTTGTTTTGATAGTTTTGACCTTGACTGAATTTAACGCCGCACAATCCGAATATGCTGGCCAAGAGGGTTCTATAACTACAATCTCCTCCCCTGGTTTGAGCAGCGAAGCAATCGATGCATATACTCCGAACCGTCCACCAGGAGTCACCATTACCGTTTCCTTCGTAAAGCCATGGATTAGGGCTAGTTTCTCCCTTAACCTTTCGATTCCTCGGGCATCTGTATAGCGATGGCGCCCAGAGTCTATTGCATTTACAAACGCGTCTTTGATGCTTCGTGGAGGTCTGAAATCTGGCTCGCCAATTTCCAGGTGTACCATCGGCATACCTGAAGCTTCAATTTGTTTGGCTTTCAACAGAACGTCCATATGAGAACTTGCATGCTCAACTGTTTTCTGTTTTCTTTGAAGACCAACTGATTCGATGAGTAATAGGTTGAGCAATCTAGAGGAATATGAAGGGTCCAAACCAATTTGGTGAGCGAGGCTTAATACCGACATTCTTATTTCGCTTTCAACTTGATCGTCAGTTACGTCCATTCCAAGCTTGGCCTTGATTTCCCCAATTTTCTGTGCCAATTCCATTCTATGTTTGATCTTATGAAATATCTCTCCCGTTACAGCATGAATTTCAGAGCGGAGGACTCTTAGCTCCTTATTCTCTGCCGCTTCCTCACTATCAGCTATTTCCCTTCACCCCCAAATGTGATGACGAAATGAGCCCATGTCTAATTGCGTGATCCGCAAGGACCAAAGACACAATACCCTCCACTACAGGTGGCGCTCTGGGAACCACACATGGATCATGTCTTCCCGGGACTTTCAACTTAGCCTGTGTTCCACTAGAGAGATCCAGAGTTTCCTGTGCTTGCGCTATTGATGATGGGGGTTTAAATCCAATTCGTATAACTAGAGGCATTCCAGTAGAGAGCCCACCGAGGATACCTCCAGAATTATTGGTTCTAGTCACCACTGATCCGTTCTCTAATACATAAGTATCGTTGTTCTCTGAACCTGCAATGGTACAACCATAAAATCCAGAACCAAATTCAACTGCTTTTACCGACGGGATCCCGAATAGAGCCCTACTAATATCCGATTCTAGTGAACTAAAGAGAGGTTCGCCCAATCCAACTGGAAGCCGATTGGTAACACATTCGATGATACCACCAACCGAATCGCCTTTCTTTTTCGCAGCCAGTATTACTTCCTTCATTTTTCCAGCTGCATCAGTATCAGGGCATCTTACTTCATTCTCATAACGGTACTTTGATGCAGCCGTGAAATCAATATGCCTTGCCTTTATTTTACCAATTGCAACAGCGTAGGCAACAGTATCGACTCCTAGAGCAACTTTCAATAGACGTTCTGCGATTGCTCCCGCCATCACAAAAGTGGCGGTTAGGCGTCCCGAAAATCGACCCCCACCACGATAATCTGCGAATCCCCCATACTTTACTGAAGCAGGATAATCGGAATGTCCCGGTCGAGGGATTGTCCTGATCTGTTCGTATGGTCGAGAATCTTGGTCTTTGTTCCAGATAAGCATACAGATTGGCCCACCGTTTGTACGACGTTGAAAAACCCCAGACAGGATCTCTACTTTATCATCTTCCTTTCGCTGGGTAGTTACCATTGACTGTCCAGGCTTTCGCAGATCAAGTTTTTTCTGTATAAAAGATTCATCTAAAGGAAGCCCTGCTGGACACCCATCCACTACTGTTCCAACACAACGCCCATGACTTTCTCCAAAATTCAATGCCATGAACCGTTCACCTATTAGATTGCCAAGCATGACTAGATTAGCTCCATTCAATACTCACATGTATTTAATGTATGTTGGGGCGAGTATCTCGGTAAAGCAGGATCAGACAATACGTAAAAGAGATTGATCCACTTTCAATTATCGTCCGAAGATACCGAAATATTGGCACCGATCCTTGCGAGGTCTTCTAGAAAAGTAGGATATGATACGTCTACTGACTCGGCACCATTCAACGTAGAGTGATTAGTCAGAAGAGATGCGATGGCTAGGGCCATGAATAGACGGTGATCATCGAAGGATTCTAGCGAAGCGTTCTTGATGACCGCTGGACGTCGTATTGAAATCGAGTCATATGTCTCCGATACTGTTGCGCCTAACTTTCTTAGTTCACTCGTGATGTTCTTGACTCTATCCGTTTCCTTAAATCTAGCATGGGATATCCCGCTTATTACAACTGGACCTTTTGCCTTAAGTGCAAGGATCGAGACTACAGGCAATAGATCGGGACTGTCTTTCAAATTAAACTCCCCTCCATCCAGTGTTTCTGATTCTTCAACAGTCAAAGTTCCTTTGATTGTGTCCACGCTGATATTACCGTTCATTTGTTCGACAATGCTGAATATCTTAGAATCTCCTTGAGGTAAGTCAAAATTCAAGCCTGACAGTCGAATCTTATCCTTACTCACCAAGACACCGGCTGCCACCAACATTGAGGCTGACGAAAGATCAGATGGAACTTGGAAAACACAGGGATTGTAGGCACTACTCTTGACATAAAAATTTCTCAAATCATTATCTCGGTCAACTTGAACCCCAAATTTTTCCATTGTGGCAATAGTTGACAAGATATAAGGACGGGAAACCTGATCTCCCTCAACGCCTATCGACACATCACTACTGGCTCGAACTGCTGCTATAAGTAATGATGACAAGAATTGACTAGAAACGGAACCATCTATGGTTACATTACCTCCCTTTAACCCGCCTCCTCTTACTACAATAGGAGCGGTATTATCCAATTTTGTAGAGAAGCAATTGACACCCAATATCTTAAGCGAGTTAAGTAAGGGTCCCATGGG
>JARBAV010000262.1 GCA_029237515.1 Nitrososphaerales archaeon | reverse complement strand
GTTTCTACCATGATCTTATGAAGATAATCTCATGATATTTATGAGATATGCTACGATATAAAAAAGCCGGATGTGGAGATCCTTTTTTTAAAGAAAGGACACCTCCTAGCCTAAACAATAAATAAACGTAGCTCTTGTCCATTTAGAAGTCCAATAGATGTCCAAAACGAACACGTACTGCGTTTTTTGTGCAATAATCAGAGGCCAGTCCCCGGTAGCGAAAGTTTATGAGGATAACACATTTTTGGCATTCATGGATAAGTACCCGATCACCTCGGGGCATACGCTTGTGCTCCCAAAGTATCATTATGGCGACCTCTTTCAGATGACCGAAGTCGAGGTGGGGAATATGTATAGAATCGTCCATACCATAGCGTTGGCCGTGTATAATGCAACAGGCGCGCAGGGTCTCAACACTGGGCAAAACAACGGAAAAGCGGCAAATCAGATCGTTCCCCATGTTCACGTACACATAATTCCAAGATACGAAAAAGATAGCCAGGATGGTAAGTGGCCTTCTAGGAAGGTAACAGACTACAAGGAGCTTGAGAATCTAGCAAGCAAGATTAAGAAAAACTTATGAATTTAGTGGTCAACCCATTCTTATTCTCCGGCCGATATTGGTTAGGCCCGGTTTTCAACTAATATCCTTTTGATCCTGCCATCTAGTTTACATAGAAGCACTGTGGAGCCAAACATGATCGCTTTTGGAAAAATACAAATGAAGTTTTACCAAATGTAGATACTACTAAACAAAATTCTGGGAGGGTCTCGATTACTCAATAAGTTTCCATGCGCTAAAATATTTCTTCGTCCTTCCTCACACCCCCTAAACCCGTTCTTATTTCCTTTGAGCATTCCAAACATAGGCTCTCTGAGAACGGGAAATTCTTCATGCAGTTCTTACAAACTGGCCGGTTGCAAACTGGGCAGAATTTACTTCCAGACTTTGAATTGCAAATGTAACAAAGATTCATTGTAGTTAGAGAATATACCGCAACTATACTCTAAAAGTTTATCGACTTCTGTTGGCCTGATGAGATTGGAGAGATCATGATCAGAAAAATTAAGGCTGGAAATGAGTCTAGGATCAAATGTTTGAACTGTTTGCTTATTCGGCAGTAGGTCTAAACCTAAGTATTGCTCCTACTTTTCCGAGACTAGAAACTTGAGCCCCTTCCTCAGATTTTCCCGAGATTATTTCCAATCCTGCTCCCGTTGAACTTGAAAGTTCTTCCAAGTAGTCTACGATGTCTCTCTCTCTGATTTCTTGATCAAGGTTTCCGCAATTCTTGCATGGACTTGAGAGGAGTTCTTGCCTAGCCGCAAGTAGACGCGGCCTTTCTACAATTTCAACATCGCGGTTAGCGCATTTCCTGCATTTGGTCTCTATTACCGCAACCGAAATATCTTCTGTAACTATAACGAGTTCCACGATCCCATTTTGCAGGAACTTGATAACGTCATTAATGCCATAGATCCCCAGGCCGTTGTCTGAATAAACTTCCTTCATGAATCTTTTCACAATTTTCTTTTCCTCCATTAACCGATATCCATCCATAACCCCCTCTTCGTTGACTTTGTCTACCAATTCTCTTACACCCTCTTCGCCAGAATACGAGGTATCTAGTACGGCCACAACATTGCCTTGAAGCCGATAATCCAAATATTCTTCTTTGAGAAAGGTGTCCTTAGTAGCTCCTGGCCCTCCTACAATTAAACCCCTAACTTTATATTGATCGATTAAAATTCTTTGAGCTCTCTCCGCAATTCTCTTGTAGTATTCATTTAACTCATTATCCCTTAAACGCTCAAATCTTCGAGCTGATTGACCACCTGCTCGATGTTTGCCAGACACACCAGAAGTCAACGTGTCTTCTACCTGCCACCTATCACCTGATAATACTCCTAACCCCGCTTCTTGGGTGTCAATCGTGAGAAGCCCCATGGCCTTGTCATCCTTCAGCATATCTTTCAAATGTTCAGTCCAAAAATGGTCGTCACATCGATATAGTTGGATCTGTACAGGCTTAGGAGGCATAACCGGAAATATTTCGATTTTCTCTGTCCCTATGCCTTTACCGGTTGGCAGAGCGCCACAAAATATGATCAAGCCATTCTCTGGCGTCTCCTTGAACAACTTCAGCTGCTCTACTGTCCTGCTCAACGCATCTTGAACGTGAGTTCTTGTCAAATCAGACTTAATGTTAGAGGCCGTTCCTGCTTCTGTTCTGAGCTGAGCAATAACATCATAAATTGGTCTTCGAGGAGGGATATAGACAGTAACAAGCTCAGTACCGTGTCCAGAAATACTCGACAGCTCATTGATCATTCTTGTAAGTTTATATCTTCTTACTGAATCCCATTTATTTTCTGAAGTAACGTTCTTAGACATTTAATCAAAACATATGACATCAACATGTATGGAATATAAGGTTATCAAACTCCCCCCAACGCTTGGTAAGCTTGTCTATTGACATAGATTATAAGAGAACGCCACAGAGGTAATGCAACCATCCAATGCTTCCAAACCTGCAGTATATAAAGCAGTTAAGAACAAGACTAGGTCTTACTCAAAGGAACCTGGCTGCTCACACGGGAATCAGTACTTCAATGATTAATCAGATAGAATCTGGACGATGCAGACCCAGCTATGAGACAGCCAGGAAAATATTTGAGGTACTCAATTCGCTTGAGGGACAGTCTTCAATTAAGGCCGGAGACATATGCAATCGTTCGCTGATGTTTGTTCAGAAAAATGATACTCTTCATGATGCTATTGAATTAATGAGAAAGCATTCGATTAGCCAACTCCCTGTTTTCCATGACTCTAAATTGATAGGGGTCGTAAGTGAAGATCTTCTGGCCCGAATAATGATCGAAAAAGATCAGAAAGACATCAAACGCATGACAGTATCGACGATAATGGAGCCACCGCCTCCGATAGTAGATATTTCAGTACCGGCAAAGGCACTTATACCTCTTGTAAGATTTTCAAAATGCGTATTGGTAAGTGAAAAAGGCGAACTCATGGGTGTTATTACCGTGACCGATACGCTCAAAACAGTCGAATAGCTATTTATTCCGTTTCAGAAACTCGTTCCAGGCCGACGCAGCAGTCAGCAATTTTCAAGCAATCGTCACATAATGCAACCACGTTAGCAGGGTCTAGCCTTTTGGAACACAAAGCACATGACCTTATATTTTCTGTATCTTCATGGGTTAGGCTTTGAGGGTCCATTAGAGACGTACAGGTAACTCCATCCATATATAGATTCACGAACATTCCAACATTGCAAAATAAATTACATGAACCGGTTTAGAACACTAAGCCCTACTAGTTAAATTCATATGTTTTGAACCATGCTAAGAAACAGCAAGGAAATATTTTAGTAATGACACTCGTGAAAGTTTGAGAAGTAGTGGAAATTAAGGAGAATGCTGGTAGAGAAGTGAAGGTTGGAGATACCCGCATAGCTCTCTTTTATGCTAATGGAAGGTATTACGCGATAGAGGCTCTTTGTCGTCACCAGGATGGTTCACTTGCCCCCGGAAAGATAGAAGGGGAAGTAGTTGAATGTCCATTGCATTTTTGGCACTACAATATCAAAACAGGGCAGTTACTGGATTATCTGGACGGTGTTCGATTGACCACGTACGAAGTAAAGGTCATTGAAGATCAAATATACCTTGAAATAGCGAATGTATAGGCTCTAGCCAGCATCACGGATATGAGACTCTATAATACGCTTACAAGAAACATCGAACGAATTCCTCATCAGAATAGTGTCATTAGAATGTACCTGTGCGGCGTTACCGTTTATGATAAATCCCACATAGGACATGCTAGGACCATACTCGTTATTGATTTGCTTAACAGACTTTTAAGAGACGCAGACTATAAAGTGCAGTTTGTCCAGAATTTTACAGATGTTGATGACAAGATAATTAAGAGGGCAGAGGATGAAGCGACCAGTGCTGAAGAAATTGCTCACAAATTCATACATCAATATCAAAAAGACTTTGGCAGGATGAATATAATTCAGGCGGATAAATATCCGAAAGCCACTGAGAATATTGCTGAAATGACGAACATGATTGCGAAATTACTAGTAGATGGTCACGCCTACTTGACAACGAATGGAGTTTATTTCAGAGTGAGCTCCTTTCCTGAATACGGGAAACTTTCGAGGAAATCACTTGATGACTTAGTAGTCGGAGCGAGGGTCGAAGTTGATTATACAAAAGAGCATCCATTGGACTTTGCGTTATGGAAATTTACTTCTTCAAGACCATACTATCATAGTCCCTGGGGATCAGGTAGACCAGGTTGGCACATAGAATGCTCCGCAATGGTAGAAAAGTATCTTGGAAGTACGATAGAAATCCATTGTGGTGGAAACGATCTCATTTTTCCTCATCACGAAAATGAGATTGCTCAATCCGAGTCCTATTCAAATCAGCGTTTTGTAAAACTCTGGCTTCACTGTGGGATGGTAACATTTAACAATGAAAAAATGTCCAAATCCTTAGGGAATATTGTTACTGTTGAGAACACGCTAGCGAAATGGGGAGTAAATATAATCAGACTATTTTGCTACTCAGTTCATTATTCAAAACCTCTCGATTACAGGGAAGAGGTTTTGATTGAAATAAAGCGTAACTGGAATACAATCGAAAATTGTGGGTGGGAGTTGAGGTTGGCAGAGGGAACTAACAATCCTGACATGCTTGAAACGATAACTGATCTTGCAAGGAAGACTTTAGAGAAATTCAAAAATGCGCTAGAGAATGACTTAAACTCATCTTTGGCTCTTAAGATTTTCCTGCAATTTGTAACTCATGTTAACAAGCTGGCTCTTTCCAATGGGTTAAGTAAAGAACTTGCGACAATAGTTGGCATGGCATACTACAAAATTATGGATTTGCTTGGTCTGAAATTAGTCGATATTTCAGATGATGAAGCTAAGGAAGTAGGTGCCTTGATAGCTAGAAGAGACCGCCTCAGGGCGGAAGAGAGGTACAAAGAGTCAGACGAAATAAGGACTACACTTCTGAAAAAATACTCAGTTGAAATGGCGGATCGTGCCGGAGGATCGTTTTGGAAGAAGGTCGAAAAATGCGATTCTCAGATGTAATGCATTATAAAATGGCAGTATTATGTGACATCGATTTTTTGAAAGGAATCTTGAGTAAACTTGACTATGCCTGAATGATAGAGTGGGAATGGAACATTTATTTCTAATACATTATCTATGTAAGTTTACGAGATGCCGTGTCGAAAAAGCGAGTCAAGACATTTGTTGTAATTGGAACAATACTAACATTGGTGTCTGCAGGGATCTATCTAGTTTATCTTTCAAGTACACAAATAACCGCAGATAAACAGTTCTTGGAGAATTACTATTCACTAGTCGATTCTGCAACTGCTGTAACTGAAAACTATCACAAGGAAATTAAGAAGTGGGAAAAAGATCAATACGATGATCCCAAGCTTGTCGGTATTACCAATTCCTTTCTATCCGAGTATGATCATTTGGTAGACAGGGCTTCTTCCATTAGACCGCCCCAGAAATACCAGGAAGCGCTCGATCTTTACTTAAAGAGTTTGACTTCTGAGCGTTCAAGCTATGCAGTGTTTCGTGACTTTGTAGAAACAGGTGACCCAATTCTAAACGAAACATCAATAGATTTACTATCAAACGCCACCAAATACGAACTACAATCATTTAATTTAATAAATTCTTATATTTGTGGTCTTAATTTAAACAAAAAGGGTGGATATCATTTGATAAAAGTTTCAATCCAGGAAGGCGAATCGATCGACAAAGTTCTTAAGAGATTTAAGAAAAAATACGAGAAAGCTGGAATTTTAAAGGAAGTCAGGAAAAGAGGGTTTTATGTGAAG
>JARBAV010000261.1 GCA_029237515.1 Nitrososphaerales archaeon | reverse complement strand
TATGCTCTACTTTCCCCGCCTTTGAATTCCAGGCTAGACCCGTGATTGCCGTAGAGGACGCCGTAAGAGTAGAACTCGAAGCTATTGCTTGGCGCGACGGACTAAAGAGATGACAGACTATAGGGTACACCAATATAGACTTCCCTCATAAGTCATCTGTGTAGTATAGATAGAATACAATAGCGTACGTAATCCAAGGTTTTGGATAGGACAAATTATTAAATGATTTCCGAATTACTCTATTTCATGTTCGAGCTAGAGTAGAAGGCCAATGGTTTGTGAACCATCTCTTCCCCGGCTATATTATTGGCTATCAATCACACCTCTTAAAATACGTACTGAGTGCTTTTCTCTTTGTTTCATGTGTCCGCAGCAAATCATTTCTTTTCGAAATTCTTTCCATTAGCAATATTGGTAGTAGCGGTTGTAGTTATTTCCAATTTTGGAATTGCTGTTACCTTCTTCAACCCATATCCATGCGACCTCATTTCCAGTCGGCATCAGAACTCAACCGGGCGCAGCGGTACTATTGGTTCTTACTACTACATTTGCAGGTATCGAGGCAACCACCTGCAAAGCCATGATGTGACCATTGTAAAGCATCTCGTATATGAGTCCACCATAGCCTAGTGTTACGAGTATGCCCGGCGACATTGCAGGGAAGTAATCAGATTCTGTAAGTATATTGCCGGTGGCTGCATCACGCCAAATGATTTGTTCTGTGTAGGTGTAACTTGTACCCTGTGCTCCTTCTTCTAATTGTTGCTGACTAGCATTGGGATTAATGTTTGTTGAAACAAGGACTCGTTAGTCAGGCGGTCCGATAAGAGTCAAGAAACTGATAGTTCTCTGCTCTACTGGGCCCCACGCCACAGACATGTTCCCGTCTTGGGTAAAGTCAATAGCAACTACTTTGCCTGGAAGGTAGTCCATTGCATAAATCCTGTTATTTGGCATGTCGACAGTCATCATAGAGGGAATAAAACTCTTCTGACCTGGCTCAAGTGGTATAGGATTAATCCTAACTATTTTATTTAGGTCAGCCTGAGAGATAGCGACTACACTTAATGACACATTAGTAGGAGCTCCGCCATTAGTTAGCCCTATTACCCAATCACCCATGATTGCAGCGGCAGTTGCTAGTTTTTGGCCTAGTAATAAATAAGGAATGGGTCCCCAATTAGTATCAAGGGTCGATCGACAATGGCGTAGTTCGATCGTTCCATTCCGTTATGGTATCACGATATCATATGATTGAATTTATCGTATCTTTTGTTATATGGAGATCAATTTCGTAATATAGAAAAAATTGAACGTTTATGTATTCAATAATTCAATTGGGATTATTCAAATATTGGAAACATCATCGTTAGTTAGTTTAAAAATAACTTGTGAACATTCTCTTTGGTTATATGAAGTTTGTATACTTCATCTTCCTTTACTATGAAAACTTGGTCGTGTAGTTCGAATAATTCTATGAGATCTTTGATTTCTGAATTTAATAATTTATCTGTCTTATAGGTGCAATACATCAATCCTGCAATTCTATCATTATTATAAACTCTTTCAATGATTAGTGCCTGCTTTAGAGAGGCTCTCCCTACATCATTTATTAGAAAATCCATGCAGCATACCTGCCTGTTATCAGCATTCTTGGCTATGTTTTCCATTACCCTACCACAATACCTGAGAATGTTTTTCTGAGTCTGGGATTGGACTTGACTTTGTAGTTGCCGCTTTAATTGCTTTCCCTCTGTAGAATACGCATAAGGCTCAACAGTCCCATCATACCATTTAAGTTTAGATAGAAGCTCAGTTGTAGGACTATCAGGAGGACCACAGAAGCATTTAAACAAGTTACCTTCTATTGCAAGTTTATCCATTGATTTTAGTAATCGTATCATGGATTCATCATCTGAATAGATTACTAGATGATGCTTTCTAGGTACTTCTGATTGCTGCTTCTTTAGCCATACATCCACAGCATCTTTTACTATTGAATTTATAGAAACTCCCCGTTGATTTGCTATCTCTCCTAGTTTCTCATGAACTTGATTATCGAATCCTCTTACGATAAGATTATGAGTCATGAATGTATTATCAATTGCAGATATTTATACATATTGATATCAAGATAGCAGACTGAGTTAGATTTATATATACGCTATCATGATATCATAGACTATGACTCAAACAAGTCAAACAAACAAAATAGAAAACCAAAGTAAAAAGATAGTGAATGGGGTAAGCGTTACACAACTGTTCGGAACAATAAACGCAATAACTGAAAACCCAGCTATTTCAAAATTCAATTTCCGTGCTAAAGGTAGATGGATCAACGGTGGACACAATCAGACAACCATCAACGATTTTGATGGTGCTTGTCAAACACATACTAGAAGTCAGCCTTTTGTATTCGACAAAGACGAACCACCAGTATTGTTAGGAACTGATCAGGGTGCCAATCCAGTAGAATATGCACTTGCAGCTCTCAATGGTTGCTTAACTACATCGCTCATTTACCACGCTGCGGCTCAAGGTGTAAAGATAGATGAAGTGGAATCAACTTTATCAGGAGATCTTGATCTACAAGGATTTCTTGGAATGTCAGAGAAAGTTAGAAACGGATACGAAAAAATTAGAGTTAACTTCAAAGTCAAATCAGATGCACCAAGGGAGAAAATAAGGGAACTAGTGGATCTGGCACAGAAGAGATCACCAGTCTTTGACATAGTATCACACCCAACGCCAATTGAGGTATCATTACAAGAATAGTGTTAAATAAAACTAAGGATTCATATAGGCTCATTTAGAGCCTCCTTTTTTCTTTTTACATGCACGTATATATCATGATGAAGCGTTCTTTTTCTTAGCTTTAGTGTTGAGCTCGTTATGATATAATAATAATTATTACTAATAATTCAGAAATAAAACAAAACATACTAGGAGAAGATCGAAACACCAAACAGATTTTCCCAGAAGAAATACTCAAAACTATTCTGGAACAAGGTCAGCTGGATGCAGTGGCAGCATACAAGCATGAGGCAGAATCTAGAGGGTTTCCATATATTACACTACCACCAGAAATCAACCTAGCTGATCCCATATTTTCTGATTTCTATAAGACAGCATCATATACTTTAGAAAATGGCAAGGGTCAAACAGTCTATGGAGAACCGATATACTTCTCGTTCACAATACCAAATACAGTCAAGAATCTGGATGGAGCTACTTCCTTTGCCACATTTATCTTATCGCTTGGAGCAGATATTCTTGAAGATCAAGGAATGAACTTTATCAATCCTACAATTGAGGGGAATTTATCAAACGTTCCTTCTGAGATAACCAATGCAGTAAAAGATAGAAATAACACAAGTATTGTATAGCGAATGATATTGAATCAAATGGTATGTTTCGTTATCTCATCTTATGTTCAAGTAGTATTAAGTATTAATTAACTATTAATTACTTATAAAATTGGTAATAAAGTTGGAATCCTTGTAAAACCTGAAGATATAATACTTTCAAGGGATATGATTAGAACAAGCGCACGCAACATGATCAAAGCTGAGACCATAGATATTATTAACTGCTGTGATAGGGTGGTAGATGTACATCTAAAAGCTGACGGATTTCATATCACCTCCAGGATTCCAGGACAAGCTATGACAGCCCTCGGACTACAAATGCATGATAGAATATTTGCCATATTCAAAGTAACTTCCGCAGATTATTCGTGAGGAATAGAGTTTCTGAACGTTCTAATTCTCGCATTGATCTGATTTAAGAACTCAGCTATGTATCGCGTAAATCTAATCTTTGAAGAATTTTACTGCCTTCACACTTAAATTTATAGATACTAGAAATATAACCCAAGCCATTATTGAACCGATCATTGATGCCTGGCATGCTTCAACAAGTGATGATTGGAGTAGTTCATAATGTATGTATATCTTTGCAAAAGAAAATATCAACTCAGAGATAGAAAAAGCTGCAACCAGTTTCTTAACATCTGTCTTTATTGCACCATAGTTTCTGCCTCCAGTCAGTGGATTTAAATACCTAACTCTGTTACCTCGATAAAATAAGAGTGCAAAGAGGGTATGTATATTGCATATTCTATCAATAATGTACTAACAGAATTGGCAAGATTATTACTATTGTATTGTGAGTATAATTGAGTGAATATGGCTCCTCCAAAGAAAGCAAATACTCCAGAGATGATTATATTCTTGTTAAGCAGTATATAATTTCTGTATTTATTGTAGATTATTTTCATAGTAATCAGCGTCACCCAGAGTTTATGGTAATTCATTGAATATGAGGTAAAATGGAAATCGATAAGTATTAAGGTTAGCGTAATGTAACGTCAAAACCTATTGCACCAATCAAATTTTGACGCATGTTTGCTATAATTATTACCATTTCTTGACAGTTCGATTAACGTAATTAATGATACTATCATTAATGAACGCGCCGATCATATTATACAAAATGAAAAGAGCCCCAAAAGTTAATCGTAGTATATGCGGTAAAATGTTCAAAAGCAGAAGAGCACTAAACAAACATGTATTAGATAAAAAACCATGTAAACCAATAGAGAGCTATGGACGTGGTAGAACTATGACATTATCACAAATACAAGAAATTGACCACGAATTAGAAAACATGAAACAAAATGAATACTTTGGCAGATCATACAACTTTAACCCAATACCTACAGGAAATAGACACTATAGAACTGGCATAACACTACCTAGATTATCACAATATGGGAGGCAAGCAATATGAATATCATAACAATGATAATAATAGGATTCATAATAATCGTACTAGGCATATTCTTTTGGTTCCATAGCTACAACATGGTTATTAGACAACAGAACGATATAATAAACCCAGAGAACTTAACAACACTTGATAGAATGAGATTCACAGCTATTCAAATGACAGTACTACAATTAGAACTAGAACAACCAACAAACATATCAAATGACCAAATAGCTACACAAATCTACCAATACCAACAGAACAATAGCACCGATAGACTAACTACATTAGAAATAGAAGACCTATACAAAAACATAACACAATGAAGTACAAAGATATAAAAATAACCAAGAATCCCAAACCAACCAAAGATATAACATTCATAGACCATAACAATCAACCAGAACAACAACAAAACAATACCACATTAGATGACAACAACAAAGATAAGATAGTAAGAAAAGCTAGAATGTCTAGAAACAAAGGTAAGAGACAAAAAAACAAAACAATCATAAAAACAAAGATAGAATCACAGACCCCAAATTTTGGATAACTTTTACTTTATTTATGCTCAGTTTTTATTTACTCAGTTTATACTCAGTCATGAACACAAATCGATTTCCGTTTACGCTCAATTGTATGTAAACCTTATCGTTTACAAATGTCTTGTTAACTAAGTAGTTCTCAGAAGCGAGCTAAGCTAAATAGACAAGGATAAGGAAGATTACATTATAGCATCCGGTAACGATCCTAACGAACACTACGAGAGGCAGATAGTAATCAGACATACATCTTGTTTCATATTACATCTTTAGGTTACAATAAAGGATAAGATAGACGAGTTAGACTTATGACTATAACAAAGATTATACTATTAGCAATACTACCATTCACAGCACTAGGAGTATTAGCAAGCATAGGATTCACTAGAGTAACTTACTATCACTTCAAGCAGAAGCACTATGATAAACGGTTAGTCTAGTGTGTTGTTATACTCACCTTATCCTAGCATACGTACACTTTAACCATATTGGAGTTATGATAGTAGTAAGTGCAACCATGATTATGACGGTCGTGTAGATATCAGAAGTTAATGCTCCAGTGGATATACCTACCCCTGCTACAATCAAACCCACCTTACGGTAGCTGTTGTGTCTACACTTCTATAGTTCCCTGTTACTGATCGAGATACCGGTTCATTACTTAAGCTATCGTCATTTCCAAATGGATTTATTCTGAATAATACAGAAGGAACAACACAGATGGCAACTACTTCAGCTGATGACATTCAACAGAACTTATCTGCTGCTGTTACATTAACTAATGGCGACGAGTCTGAAAAGTATACTAATGATTTAGAGCTGATCTAAATATAAGAACAATACTTCCTACTACACTACCATCGTTACAGGCACAAACAGAAGAAGATACTTTGTGAGTATAACAATAGCAACCACATCATTTGCAAAAACATCACTCGCACAAGTCCTAGACCGTGATGTTGACGCTCCGACTAGCCTTATCAACGGTACAACAGTACCAGGTGCGATAAGCATCGATATAGACCCAACCGAAGCATTACCCGCTAACAGAACTGTCACAATGCCTTTTAATGGAACAACAGACACAAATATGAACGTGTTACCACCATTAGGAGTGGCAGTCGTAATAACAGCTGACTCCGTAACCGTAACAAATCAAGAAGTTAGTATAGGGCCATCAGGTTCTGACTCAGCAGATTCAGCAGAAAATGGCGAAGAGTAGAGCACAAGCACGGATCGCACAGTACCAAGTATTCGCTCAATCATTCAATCAAATAAATGATGTGCAAGCATACCATAGCATTTTGGATAAATTATATTATAGCTCAATCTTTTATCCCCTTTTCAAAGGATTGGTCCATACCTTCTTATAGAATGAAATTGCGGAAAAGTAGAGCAATCGGAAGATAAAATGAATGATTGATTGGATGACTTCGAAAGAAACAGAGAATGTCTGACCGCACTACTACTGAGCACATGTAGTATGCACTAGTATGAAAGGTTGTTTTATAGTCGTTCGCTAATAAGTTTCTGTAAATTGT